>CAZRIK010000040.1:0-16373 GCA_964600125.1 uncultured Candidatus Bathyarchaeia archaeon | reverse complement strand
AGATGCCACCTAAGCTTTCGAGGTGCATGGTTAACCTTGCTCAGCCTAGAAGCGGGGACGTTGTCCTTGACCCTTTCTGCGGAACTGGAAGCTTCCTTCTCGAAGCCAACCTCATTGGTTGCCAAGTTCTAGGATTCGACGTTTTAAGGTCCATGGTTAGGGGAAGCTTAAGGAACCTTTTCATCTTCAACGCATGCTCCGAAGGGTTGATGGTTGCAGACGCTCAGAGCCTTCCGCTTCGCGACGGGACGGTGGACTGCATCGTTACTGACCCTCCATACGGCATATCGGCGACGACACTAGGGCTTGGAAGGCGGGAAGTGTTTGAGGGGTTTCTGTCAGCTGCTGCCAAGCTGGTTAAGAAAGGACGCAGAATCTGCGTGGCAGCCCCAGAGACTGTTCAGGTTAAGGAGATTGGGGAGCGATTAGGCTTTAAGCACGTCGAGTCACACTTTATCTATATTCACCGAAGCTTAACCCGCGAAATCGCCGTCTTTCAGCTGCCATGGTGACTGGTCAGATGAGCTTACAGATCACGTTTCTGGGAACCGCTGCGAGCATCCCCACCTCTACGCGGGCTCTTTCCTCCGTGGCTGTTCAACGCCAGGGTGAACTGTTCCTTTTTGACTGCGGCGAGGGCACCCAGAAGCAGATGATTCAGGCGAAAATAGGCTTCAACCGCAAAACAAAAGTTTTCGTCACGCACATGCATGGGGACCATGTTTTGGGGTTGCCGGGGCTGCTTCAAACCATGTCGCTGCTTGGGAGAGACAAGCCTATCCAGATTTTTGGACCCAAAGGCACAGTGAACTTCATAGAGGCGATGATTTCAACCGTTGAGTTCTCGCTCTGCTTCCCAGTCGAGGTGTGCGAAGTGGAGAACGAAGGGCTGGTCACAAAAACGAAAGAGTACGAAGTCCACGCGGCGTGGGCGGAACACTCGGTGCCGTGCCTAGCTTACGCGTTAACCGAGAAGCCGCGGGCAGGCAAGTTCCATCCCGAAAAGGCAGCTACCCTCGGAGTGCCCAAAGGACCATTGTGGCACACACTGCAGGACGGCAAAAAAATCAAGCTTCCAGACGGACGGACAATCAAGCCGCAGGAGGTGCTGGACCCGCCTAGGCTTGGAAGAAAAATCGTTGTCGTCGGAGACACGAAGCCCTCAGGCAACATAGCCAAATTTGCGCATGGCGCCGACGTTCTTGTCCACGAAGCCACCTTCGCCGAGGAACTTGCTGAAAGAGCAGAGGAGGATTTGCACTCGACGCCCAGCGGAGCAGCCTCAGTCGCAAAGAAAGCCCGTGCCAAGCGTCTCGTCTTAACTCATGTCAGCGCCCGTTACGGGGACCCTAAAGTTCTCCTTGAAGAAGCAAGGAAGGTTTTTCCGAACACGGTTGTTGCTGAGGATTTCATGAAAATTGAGGTTCAGCTGAAAGAACCCTAAGCATCATTCAACAATGTCTTTAGCTTCTGGACGCTTTCTTCCACGTTTTTTGCTGATTCTACGACCAACGTTCCCTTGAAACCGATTTTTTTGAAGGCGCGGACGGTTTTTTGCCAGTCTATATTTCCGTCTCCCAGCCCAAGGTGCTCGTCGTTTCTTCCGTGGTTATCGTGCAGGTGCGCGTGGACGATTCTTTCTGGGAGCTTCTCAAAGAACTCGTCAATTTGTCCGTTCACGTTGGCATGCCCAAGGTCAAAGGTTATGCCCATATTGGTCTCGCCTAGGTCCTTGTAGAAGCGCGTGAAATCGTCCGCTGTTTTCATAAGAAACGGTAGAGGATGAAGCCCGTTCTCGATAGTTGCGTTGACGCCAACTTCCCGTGCAGCTGAAAGCAGCTCACGGACGGATTCAAGGTTCAGCTCCCAATCCAAGGCAGGCGTGAAGCTGCTGTTTCCTGTCAGCAGTCCAGAATGGAAGACCCAGTAGCTTGAACCGAGTTCGCTCGTGAACTGCAGCGACCGCTTGAGGCGTGCGAGGACAGCTGCTCTGGCGGGTTTAGAGTGCAACGCGATGTTTACGTCGATGAACGGGGCGTGAACCGAGGTCGTGAATCCCCTTTTCTTTATGATTTTCTTTAGGTATTCCACGCGGGTTTCGTCTAGCGCGTGGCGTCCGTCGTCCACGATTTCGACGTTTTCCGTGTCCACGGTTTCGAGTTCTTTCAGCATGTCCGCGAAGGGTAGCTCGAAACAGTAAAGGGTCGACAAGCCGATTTTCAATTTTTGTGGTCTCCTATGGCTTTGGGTGTTTTCGGGGTCAACCAGTCAACGAGTTTCCGCGGGTTGTCGCATTGAACCTCGACTTGGATGGGTCCAAGCGGCGATTCTCCTTCGGGCTGAGAGAACGAGATGTGCCCCGCGTATGCGACTTGCTTGTTCAGGTAAAAGGTTACCGTGTTCCCGCCTAGTCCGCTGAGAAGCACCCTTCTGGCTGCGTCCCGAATTCTTTCTTTCCTCAGAAGCTCTTGGAGAGCCGAAAGCTGCTCGAGCCCTTCTGCGGTTCCCTTAAGGTAAGCTCGGTCTTCGCCGTGTATTTTATCGAGTTGGATTGGTCCGAGGATTTTTTGGACTGCGACCTGAACCTTGTCCGGGTCCTCTGTCGGATTAACTTCCACTTCAACATAGATTTTTACGTTTCCTGCTTCGCTCATACGCCGAACTCCTTGCTGAGAATCTTCCGCAGCTTCTGCTTAAAAGCTTCCTTCGTTCCTTCGTTAGCCACCATTATGTCGGCTGCCGCGATGACGTTGCCAAGTCCGACGCTCAGTTCCCGCCTGTCCCGCTCGCTGAACACTTTCCAGTCTTCGGGGTCGTCGCTCCTGTTCCTTCTGACCAAGCGTCTAAACCTTGTCTTCGGAGAAGCGTGGACAGCGATTATCTTCAGGTCTGGATGTTCCTTCTTGTATTCTGTGACTTCGTCTAGGCTTCGGATGCCGTCGACGACCACGATTTTCGAGTTTAAGGCTTCGATTTTGGGCAGGCACCTTTTTGCCAAGACTCCGGGTCCCTCTTCAGCCCTAAGTCTAAGCATGGTTTTTCCGAGGTTTTCAGGGGTAGGAGGCAAGCCTTTCCGTTCAGCTTCAGCTCTGACCTCGTCGCCCATGGTGACGATTGGGAAGCCGAGTTCGCGGAAGACTTCTCGGACAACGTCTTTTCCTGCTCCGGGCATCCCGGTTACGCCGATAACGGTTTTCTTCGTCACTTTTCCTGTTCGACCTTCCGTGAAGCGTCTAAACCTTTTTCGGTATCCATTATTGGGCTTCTTTTTGTTTAATATTGTGTGATGTTAAATAAATTTTAATATATGCAGTCTGCGGTAAGGTTATACCGACGCGACTGATTGAGGGCAGGTTTTGGTTTGGCATGGAGTTGATTCGCAGTTTCGTGGCTTTCGACATTGAGGAAGCCGCGGTTCTGAGCAACCTTTCCCGAGTCCAAGACAGTTTGTTGAGAACGGGCGCGGACCTTAAGCTCGTCAAACCTGAAAACGTTCACATGACCTTAAGGTTCCTCGGGGACGTCACGCCTGAAATGGTTGATTTGGTTCACCGCGAAATGGAGCAGGTCCAGTTCTCACCGTTCGAGGTTAAGATTGAAGGAACCGGGGTCTTCCCGAACCCTAGGCACATAAGCGTCATCTGGGCAGGCATACTTCAGGGAGCCAACGAGCTGAGGGCAGTCTTCGACCAGCTGGAGCCTAGGCTGCAGACTCTGGGTTTCAAGCCTGACTATAAGGGCTTTAGCCCTCATTTGACGATTGCCCGTGTCAGGACAGGAAAAAACAGGGATGCTTTGGCTGAGCAGCTTGGGAGTCTGGAAGGGTTCGAGTTCGGTTCAGTCAGGGCTGAGTGTTTGCGGCTGAAGAAAAGCGTTCTCACGCCGCAAGGACCAATATATTCGGTTCTGAGGGAGACTTGCAGGAGAACTTAACTAATTGTCCATGTAAGCCTTGAGGTAGAACAGTCTATGAGCCAAAAAAATAGTCAAGCAGCAATTCGGAAAATATGCGGAAAAGTGCTTCAGCAAACAACTCCCAGCGCAAAGGAAAAAGTGGAAACAGCCCAGTTCTCCAACAGGCTGGCCGCGAAGCTGCAAAAAGAGCTGAATAAGGCTGGGCTAGAGGCGGAGGCTCAGGTTGAAGGCTCAATCGCCAAGGATACGTGGCTCACCGAAGAGAAGGACATTGACCTGTTTGTGCTCGTGCCCAAGGGTGTCGGCAGGGAAGCTTTTGTAAAGGTGCTGGATGTTGCCAAGAAGGTTGCTGGCAAGCGGTTTCTGGAGGCTTACGCTGAGCATCCTTACGTGGAGGCTGAGGTCGGAGGCTTCACTGTCGATTTTGTTCCGTGCTTCAGGGTTGAGTCCGCTGGGCAGGCTGAGTCTTCGGTTGACAGAACTCCGTTCCACACAAAATATGTTAAGAGCCGCCTGTCCGAGGAAGCCAAGAAAGAGGTTCGTCTGCTGAAAAGGTTCATGCGGGGCATAGGCACCTACGGGGCGGAAATAAAGGTCGGGGGCTTCAGCGGCTACCTGTGCGAGGTTCTCGTCATGCACTATGAAAGTTTTCTTAAGCTTCTGGAAGCCGCCGCGGACTGGAAAGAAACCACAATCATCGACTTGGAAAACCATTACGGAGGAAAAGAAGACGAAGTCCGAAGGGTTTTTCCTGAGCCCCTTGTTGTCGTGGACCCGGTGGACAGAGGAAGAAACGTTGCCTCCGCCGTTAAGACAGAAAGGCTTTGCGAGTTCGTCGCCGCGTCGAGGCAGTTCCTGAAGGCTCCAAGTTTCGGGTTTTTCTATCCCGAACCCGTTGAACCTTTAGCTTTCGTTGAGTTTTGCCGAACGTTGGGTTCGAGGGGGACAACCTTGGTTTTGCTGAAAGCAGCAGCTGTTGAGGCTGTGCCTGACGTGCTTTGGGGGCAGCTGTACAGGTCCCAGAAGGCGCTGGCGAAGATGGTTTCTGGGTGCGGCTTCAGCGTTGTCCGCGACGCGGTTTGGAGCGACGAAAAAACCGTGGACATATTCGTTTTCGAGATTGCTTCCCGTTATCTGCCCGCGTCTGAGAGGCATGCTGGTCCACCCGTAACGAAGAAGGAGGATTGCGAAAAGTTTCTGGCGAAGTACGCGGAGTCCGCTGAGGTGCTGTCGGGTCCAAGGGTCGAAGGCTGCAGGTGGGTTGTCGACAGGAAAAGAAGGTACACGGACGTGGTTGAGCTTTTTCGGGAGAAACTTGCGAACGGCGGGAAAGACTTGGGGTTGGCAAGCCAAGTTTTGGAGGCTTTCTCGTCTTCTTACGAGGTTTTAGTGGACAGCGAAGCCCAAAGCTTCTATCGAAGCCACCGTGGTTTCAGAGTGTTCCTGACAGAGTTCCTTGTTGGCAAGCCAAGTTGGCTGCGGTGAACTGATGGCAGAGTTTGTTCCGCTGGGCGACCTCGAAAAGGAGGGTTACGCACGCATCGTTTGTTACCCTAGGGTCGACGCTGACGAGTTGGGCAGGCGGTTGGCTGAAATGAAAAAGCTCGGCGTGGACGCTTTGTCTTTCAGAGGAGACAAAAAGGTCGACAACGTCCAAGTTTTGGGGAAAGGCTACGTCGGAATCGTGGTCCTAGCCAAGACGAAATTTGGGCTTGCCGCGCTGAAGATTCGGAGGACCGACTCGGGTAGAACAGGAATGGGTCACGAAGCTGAGGTTCTTGCGAAGGCGAACTCCATCGACGTTGGTCCGAGGCTGCTGGGCTGCTCCGAGAACCTTCTTTTGATGGAGTTTGTTGACGGGCAGCCTTTTCCCAAGTGGGTCGAAGGCATCGCGGAAACGGAGGACGCCCGTTTGGGCGCGAAAAAGGTTTTGAACGAAATTCTGGAGCAGTGCTGGAGGCTTGACGAGGCAGGCGTCGATCATGGGGAGCTCAGCAACGCGCCGAAACACATCATCGTACGCGGCGACGGCGGAGTCTGCGTCTTGGATTTTGAGTCAGCCAGTGTCCAAAGAAGAGTCTCGAACGTGACCTCTGCGTGCAACTACCTTTTCATGAAGGGGTCAATTGCCGAGACTGTTAGAAGAAAGGTTGTGGACGTAAATTCGGATTCTCTTCTCGGAGCTTTGAGGGCTTACAAGGAAGACCGCACGAGAAACAATTTTGAAAGAATCCTGAAGCTCTGTCTGGTCTAGGGTTCATGAATTACGATGCAGCTTCCGATTCGGAGCTGAGTCATATTTCCTTTATTTCGCATTTCAGCTTCTTGGTTATTTCGTCCGTCTTTTTTGGGTCGACCTTCAACGTGTAAAGCTGGTTCGGTGTTCTGAGCTTGAGCTTCGTCTCTTTCTTCGTCTTCTTCACGAGGCAGTGCTCCGCCTTCTCAGACAAACGGACGAACTCGTCAACGTCCAAAACTTCAACAGGCAACATTCCAACCTCCATCAAACATTATCACAGTTTAAAGAGTGCTCTTACCGCTTACTTAATGTAGAAATCCTCCACATAATACAAAAAACAACCATATAAACCTTAGAACATAACCAAACAAAAATCATAAGCGACTTGAAATTTCCAGAAATCATTGTTCAAGCCCACCCAACCAACACCACAGAAAAGGGAAGATCCGTGAAAGTCTTATTAAACAAAGCAGGAATTATCAGAAATGAGGGAATTACGTTGGGCTATTCGAAAAAGGACAGTGATGTACTGCGTGAGCTTGGAAAAAAGGTTGCCGAGATTGCAGCCATGCCCGTAAACGAGCAGCGCAGGGAATTATGCAGTAGAATAAATAATTTGGAAAAAGCCAAACCAGTTGTCCACATTTACGAGCTTCCGTGGCATGAGGTGGACGTTAACGATGAGCTTAAGCTCAGAACAAAGGATCCTTTCTGTCAAGGCATCGAGACGGATTTGAGGCGCATCATTTACCAGTGGAGGCATATGCAGGGCGACATGGTAGTTGAGCCTGTGATCGAGCAGCCCCTCTGCATTCATGATACGGGCTTTGGCATCACTGAGGAAGTTGACATTGCTAGAACAGACGTGAACAGCGATATAGTGTCCCGTCATTTTCATGTTCAGATCAAGGATGAAGAAGACATTGAAAAGATAAAAACGCCCAAAATAACGTTTGACAAAGAAAGAACCGAAGAAGAATATCAAATGAAGTGCGAAATCTTCGATGGCATTTTACCTGTGGAAAAGCGCGGAATGCCCGTGAATAAACGTGGAAGCGAAAGATGTTTCTGGTTTGATCCG
Organism: uncultured Candidatus Bathyarchaeia archaeon; assembly: GCA_964600125.1. GTDB lineage: Archaea > Thermoproteota > Bathyarchaeia > Bathyarchaeales > DTEX01 > JAGTRI01. The sequence goes on along the minus strand of CAZRIK010000040.1, from coordinate 9,138 downwards.
TGGGACGAGATTGTCCGATGGACGGGAATCAAGGAGATCATGATAGACATGTTTCGAAGACCTGATTATGTGCACACTATCATTGACAGGATGGTTACCGCATGGCTTCATCGGCTATATCAGTACGAAAGGTTTGGGCTTCTACAGGCTCCACCAATGAAATCATGGGGTGTGGGAGCAGCCCAGATTTTTGCCGCGACATCTCCAGCAATGCATGAAGAGTTCGCACTAAGGCATGAATCTCGCTGGTACGAAAGATTCGGACTCAACTACTACGGTTGCTGTGAACCGCTTCACCACAAGGTTGACATCGTCAGGAAGAACATCCCTAGGTTGCGGAAGATTTCCGTGAGTCCCTTTGCAGACTTTGATAAAGCTGTTGAAAACATCCGAGACGAGATTGTTTTCGCTTGGAAACCTAATCCCGCATTTCTCGCTTCCTCGGTCTGGGACCCACAAGAAGCGCGAAAGGACATGGAAGAGAAGCTGGAGAAAGCCAAGAACTGCATCGTAGAGATGCACATGAAAGACGTCAGCACCGTAAGGTACCAGCCTCAGCGCCTCTGGCAATGGGCGCAAATAGCCACCGAAGTAACAGAAAAATATACAGCATAGTTCTATTATCGATAATGCATTGTGCATGAGGATTAAAGTTTATCTTTTTCTCTCAACATCTTTACATTCTCTTTTATTTTCTTTCGCATCATATGAATAGAATGTATATTTTTTAGATAGGAGAAATGGTAAAAGTTGAGTGAAGAGAATTATAACTCATTGTAAAATGAGAGAATGCTAATCAATCCAAAGGTTGGAAAACTAAATATATTCAATCATTGACAATTTCAATAGATGGCTCAAATAGAAAGCATGTTGATCATCGTATTATTTTTGATTGACCTAGCATGCATGTTCTTCTTTTTCCCAAAAATATACTATTATCTTTCTGCTAGACTGTCAATATTTTTCATTACTGCTTGGAAACGATACATATTAATTAATGTCATTCTGGTGATGATTTCCCCAACAATCATAGGAATGATGTATGCCTATAATACTGAAACAGCCATAAATGCATACATCAATACTTTGGTCGAAGTACCTTATTTGTCAACAATCCACATCGTGATTTCCGTTTGTTCAATCTTCATTTATGCAGGAAAAAGGTGCAAAACAAAAAAAGCCTCAGGAATAGGATTATTATTAACTGTATTAGGTCTAGTCTTCTATTGGTTGTCAACCATCATTATGCTCGGAAAAATAAATACAAGACCAATAACCGTTTCCATTCCCGCATTAGTCTTTTTTTATTTAGATTTTAATTGTTTTGTCCCTTTAATTGAAGCCATATTATGGCATGATTTCTTTTCAGGGGAATTCGGGATCTCATGGAATATTGACAAAATTAAAAAGCTGCTGAAAAGAGGCGATGAATTGTTTAATGAAGTTCCAGAATTTAAGAAGTTCATAGACGACTCTGCTTCAAGGAAACCCTTGGGGAAAAAATCCATCTCCATAAAATTGATCACAGTTGATGAAGCTTATCAGTATGCATTCGGATGGGTTACTCAGAAATCAGTTATCGTTTATTCGGAAAAGCCAAGGATAATCGTAGCGAGACGATGTTTTGAAACAGGTAACGAATACCAAATGTACACAGAGAATATTCTCCAAACATTCATTTACATTAAAATCAAGGAAGGATATGGACAGGTTGATATCGAGATTTCATTATTCCCTTTAAAAAAATTTAAATTGAGAAAAAACATTCTTGAGAAAGAGACACTCAAAGTCTTGAATGAACTTTAAGTAACCATAAAGTATGAGAACATAGATTCTTCATCTTCTTTTTTTATCTTTCTGGTGTGAGAAATAAGAACAGGTTAAAAAACTGGCTTCTAATAGCTTGCGATTGGGGTGTTGGCTCTTCTTTTGTAGATGTACAGTCCGACGGCGATTACCGAAACGGCGGCTACGATGGCTCCGATGAAGACGTACCAGAAGTACCACGGTATCGGATCATAGATGGTGAAGGTTCCAAGGCTGTCTTCGAAGTCGGGGAGGAACATCTGGTACCGCCCCGCGGTGGCGGCGTACGACACGATGTATATCCTCGAATTCTTGATCATTATGACCTGCTTGAGCGTGAAGTCGAACCCCTGCGTGGTGATGGCGGCAACGATCTCGTACGCGGATACGCCGTTGACGACCCTCATCCGCTCGGAGTGAATATTAAAGCTCTCGAAAGACGTATTATACTGCTGCTTAACGGTCGTGGCGAGCTCCGCCATCGTCATGCTTTCCGAGATGGTCTCAACGTCAACCTCGATCAGCGCCATGCTCTCGTTGCCCGACGTCGGCTCGTAAAAGATCACGACGACGCTTCCGCCCGAAGACTCGTCAGCGGTCCACCCCGAAGGCTCCTCAAACGAAAAAAAGTTGCTGCTGCTCGTGTAAGCCCGCGCGGACCCTACGGAAACGCAGAGCAGGAAGACGACGAACGCAGCCGTCAAAGCCCTCTTCATAAACAGAACACTCATTAAATTCTTACTTTTGTATAATTTTGGGGATTCCCCATATAGCCTTATCGCATCCCGCTCGAAAACGGAAACCGCCACATTGTTGTTCAAACAAAAAAACCTATTGTTGAACAAAACAGACCAGACGAAAACGTGCAACCAATGAATAAACGACGGACGTGCCTATTTCGTTAAAGGCCTAACTTCCAAGACTTCCTTGTTAACCAAGTTGGGCGGAACGCGTCCCTCAAGTATGGCTACCATGTTCTCAACCGCCATGACCGCCATTCTGGTCCTCGTCGCTATGCTTCCGCTCGCGATGTGAGGCGCCGCCGTCACGTTGCCAAGTTTAAGCAGCGGATTATTCGTGTCAACGGGCTCTTTTTCCCAAACGTCCAGCCCCGCAGCCCAAATCCAACCTTCTTTCAGGGCTTTGTAGAGGGCTTTCTCGTCGACCACTGGCCCCCTTGACGTGTTGACTAAGCACGCCGTCTTCTTCATCGTCCTCAGCCTGTCCTCGTTGATGAGATGGTGGGTTTCAGGCGTCAAAGGCACATGAACCGTCACGAAATCGGACTCCTTCAGGAGCTTCTCCAGCGGAACGTACTCGACGCCGAGCTCCCTCTCAACCTGCTCGTTTCGGAAAACGTCGTAATAAATAATCTTCATGTTGAACCCTTTGGCTCGCCTTGCCACCGCTGAACCGATTCTGCCGATTCCCACGATGCCGAGCGTTTTTCCCCAAATGTCTTGCCCCAGAAGCATCATGAGCCCCCACGGTACCTTCCACTGCCCAGACTTTACGTACTTGTCGGCTTCCGCTATCCTCCTAGCTGTCGCCACCAGCAGCGTGAACGCGTAGTCAGCCGTCGTTTCAGTCAAAACTCCAGGCGTGTTCGTAACGCAGATTCCTTTCGTTGTGGCTGCCTTAACGTTGATGTTGTCGAACCCCACGGCAATCTGGCAGATTCCGCGAAACTGAGAACCAGCAGCGTTGACGACATCTTCGTCGATTTTTTCGGTCAGGAGACAGATTAAGCCGTCAGCCTCCTTCACCTTTTCAATTAAAACGCTTTTCGGAGGCGGCATCTCTCCCTGCCAAACCTCAACCTCGAATTTTGGCTTCAGCACCTGCATTGCTTCTTCAGGCAATTCCCTCGTTACGTAAATTTTCTTCCTCTTATGTTCAGTCAAACATTTTCACCGCAATACTCAGATTATACTTTTATCGCTTGTATGATGCAACGTTGTTTTTTAGATTTTCGCCCACGCCTCTGCGAAGACCCTTTTCGAGTTCGCAATCAAGACTTCGGACGACTCGCCCACGGCAGGCTTCACCTCAAAACTCACAACTGGAAGTCTCGTAGCCGTTTTCTTTTTAAAGTAGCCGATGTCCTTGAGGACCGCCAGAAAATCCGCCAATTCCTCAACCGAGTTTTCTCCGCCAGCCACGCCGAACCTCGGATGCTGGTCTCCAAATTGTGGGTGGTTCCTGTCTTTATACACGCAGTTTCCAACATGAACGTGCTCCAAGTACGGCTTAGCTTCTGTGAGAGCCTTTTTCGGAGATTCGTGAAGCAACGGAAGGTGGCTCAGGTCAGCTGTTAAGCCAACATTGGCATTTTTCTTTTTGACCTTCGCTATAACATCGACCGCCTCTTTCGTGGGTCCAATAAGAAGCTTTTTGTCGTATTCGCGGTCGAAGTATTCAAGCGAAACCATTAGAGTGTAGCCTTTGCCCTTTTCTTCGGCATAACTGCAAACTTGCCCCAGAGAGTCGACCAAAAGAGCCTTCGCCTTCTCCCTCTGCTTGGGTTCCACGTCAGGTCCGCTGATGACAGCTATTATCCGTGCGCCCAACGCGTAGGCTTCGTCAACAAGCTTCTTAGTCGAATCTATTGCCGCATCTCGGACAGCATCATCGAAGGCGTTCAGGTCAATCTTCTGGTTCAACATCGGAGGACCACCACAATACACTATGTCCAAAAAAGCGGACTCCAACAAACGTGCAGCATGACCTCGAACAGCAGCGTCCTTCATCCACGAAACTTCGACGGCGCCAAAGAAACTGTCAGCCGCAATCTTGCCCAAGGTTTCAAGGATGGGTCCTTCCCCGCGTCCTGTCTCAGGAAAAATCATCGGATGAACAATTCCCACGTTAAATAAGCCACTCCACGGATAAGCCATAAATTTCTTCTCCAAACAAGTTTTGAACAATATAACAGACAAGCAAATATTAAGGTTACGGGGAGTCCGCAAGCTCTTTAAGAAAGACGAAAAAAGATAAAGTGTCCGTGGGCCCGTTGCCTAGCTGGATAGGGTGCAGAGAAAATTGTTCGCGGAAGCCTTCGGAGCCAGCGTAGGCGGAGAAAGCCTGAGGTCGAGGGTTCAAATCCCCCCGGGCCCGCCATTCACGTTTTTGGCTTGTCGCAAATCTTATCTTTCAAGTTTTCGACATAGAGCATGGTTGACCTGTGATGGCGGATGTTAAAATCAGCATTATAGGCGCAGGCAGCGCAACGTTCTCTCTGGCTTTGGTCAAGGACCTCTGTCTTACACCGAACCTTTCAGGCAGCACAGTAAGCTTCATGGACATAAACGCGGAAAGGCTGGACGCTGTTTACACGTTGTGCAGGCGGTATGCTGAAGAAACAAAGGCGAAACTGAAGCTCAAAAAGACGACTGACCGAAAAGAGTCGCTTCAGGACGCGGACTTCGTCGTCAACACAGCCTTGGTCGTCGGCTACAGAGGATACAGGGAAGGATGGAACGTAGGCTTCAAGCGCGGATACAGGTTCGGCGGAAGCCTCCACATCATGCACGACGAATGCTTCTGGAGCAACTTTTACCAGCTAAGGCTTTTCGAGTCCCTCGCAAACGACATACTCGAAATCTGCCCCGACGCATGGTACCTGAAACTCGCCAACCCCGTGCTTGCTGCCACAACCTTCCTTGGAAGAAAGTATAGAAAGCTCAAGTTCATCGGGCTGTGCCACGGCTACCTAGGCGTCTATCACTTGGCGTCGGTCCTTGGATTTAATCTGGAACAACTGGAGTTCAAGATTCCAGGCGTAAACCATTTTGTGTGGCTAACGGACTTCCGTCACAACGGCGAAGATGCCTTCCCAACATTGGACGGATGGATTGAAGAAAGGTCACAGAAATACTTTGAGAATTGCGGACTCAGCAGCAGCGTTGGACCGAAAGCCGTAGACCTTTACAAGAGATTCGGCGTTTTTCCAATCGGCGACACATGCACGCCTGGAGGCGGATCTTGGCCTTGGTGGTACCACACGGACGACGAGAAGGAGCGGAGGTGGAAGGAGGACCCGAAGGGATGGTGGAGTTGGGTGCTTAAGCCTTCTAAAGAAGATTCCGTTTCAAGGTTATTCAAAGCCGCGTATGACCCGTCCGTCAAGGTTACCAGCGTCTTTCCGCCGCAGAAATCGCGTGAAAGCATAATCAACATCGTCGAGTCGTTAGCCTGCGACGTGCCTCGGGTTTACCAAGTCAACGTCATGAACGCTGATAACCTTGTTCCCGGAGTGCCCTTGGACTTTGAGGTAGAGGTCCCAGCCGTCATCAGCAAAAAAGGCGTCGAAGGCGAAAAGACCCGTGGACTGCCTAAGGCTGTGACTTCGTATCTTCTTAGAGACAGGGTTGCGCCTGTCGAGGTTGAACTCGAAGCTTACGAAACCGGAAGCAGAAAGCGGCTTCTGGACCTCGTTTTGATGGACCCTTGGACAAAATCGGAGGAACAGGCAATGAATCTTCTTGAGGAGATATTGGCTCTTCCCCAAAACAGTGAAATGCAGGAACACTACAGATAGACAGATGCAAAAAACTATTTAGAAAAAAGTCGAATTTGGGTTATGAGGGACAAAAAATGAGTAAAGGAAACATGTCCGTTTTGTGTCTCGTTGACAGTTCGAAAAAAGAAGAATACGGTCAGCTTCAGGAGATTTTATGGTCTGCACTGGATTTCTTTGGGATGCCTTACGACGTTCTGGACCTTGCGAAAGACAATTTGGCTGTTGAGGCTCTTAAAAAGCATAGTGCCATCATTATTGGTCAAGAGCACTTGGGGAAAAGTCTCTCAGAAAGCAACACCATCTTCATTATGGAAGCTGTCAAGTCAGGAACGGGATTAGTCTGCTTCGACGGCGACCTGCACTCCTACAAGAATCCGTTGAAGGATGCTTTGGGCTTATGGACCTCTAAAGAAGGCACGCACATGCCTCATCTGGACACATGGATGGTCAGGGTTTGGGATAACCGCCATTACATAACGGGCGCCAAGGAGCTCGAATTCGTACGGTTCAATAAGCCAGTCGATGTTTGCAACATCGTTAACATCGAAAAAGAATACAGCCTCCTAATGACGGTTGCGAACAGTAGCGGACTGCCAGCTGTAGTCACCGAAGCCGTTGGGAAAGGCAGAGTCGTCTTGTTTGCTGTTTCCTCAAAGATTTGGCTCAACGAATATTTTGGTCACGGCGGCGGCTTGGACGACATTTTTTGGAGGAGCATCGTCTGGGCAGCAAAGAAGCCTTTCGTGATGCTTGCCATGCCTCCGTTCGTGACAATTCGCATAGACGATTGTAGCGGTGCACCTAACAGGTTCGGATGGGTTCGTATCCTCAACAAACACGGTTTCGTGCCACATGTTTCTTTGTTCACCGAAAACATCGGCGAGAAGGAGGCGCAAGCCATAAAGCAGCTCTACGATGCGGGGACTGCCGAGTTCTCGTTTCACGCTTTCACGTGGACCAAACAGATTTTTTGGGAATCCAAATCACCAACAGACCACGACGTAGGCAGAGAATTCAGCAAGGCAGAGTTGACGAGTTTCTTCAAGAGAATGGATGAACTATCAAAGAAATGGGGCATCGAATGGTCCAAGGTACTCACAGCCCATTTCGGGGAAGTGGGAAAAAACGTTATTCCTTTCCTTAAGGAAAGAGGAATAATCTACCTCGGAATACCGTATGCCTTTGGTATACCTTATGGAGCGGCGCCCCTGCAGCTTCCAGAGGATAAACTAAGAAAGCTGAGACCATTCAATGGGCAAGGCGGCATAATCGACCATCATCCTGATTATCCTGAACTCTTCGTTGTCTATCCAAGTTATGAGGATGTGCCAAAGTCTGTTCAGCAAATGTTGACGACAAAGGGCGTCATAGCGCCTAATGGGCAAAGATACGATTTTCTTTGGGAAACTGGTCGAGAAAAGGTCGACGTTGAGCTTGGCGCTTGGTTCGTGGCGTTTGGAATAAAACTCGCTTTGGACAGTTTGTTTCCTGTTGTGTTAGTGACTCATGAACAAAACATCTCCGTCTTGAACAACGAGGAATGGGACAGTCTTCTCACAAAGGTTGACCAGTTTACATCCAAGCACAGAAAAATATTTAGAAGCTGGAGCTACATCGCTGAATACGCTGAGAACCTGTACAATCTAAAAATTAGTCACGTAGAAACTGATTCCGCAAATAACGAGTTAGATTGTTGCCTGACGGGACAAACCAAAATACCTCTCTATTTATACGTGTTCAAAGGCGACTCGGAACATATTGACCAGTCATTTAAGGAGATTCCGCCTTGCGAGGGCGAGGTAAAAATTAAGCTCAAACCTGACGATGCTCTTGCCAAAAACATGTGAATCTAGAAAGGAATAGTCGAGAAGGCTGTTTCATGACCTACCTCTTGGGCGTAGACTTGGGCACAACCTCAGTCAAATGCGTGTTATTCGACCAGCAAGGCAAAGTCGCATCTTCAGCGAACAAGGAATACGATCTTCTGATGCCACGCCCAGATTTTGTGGAAGTAGAACCTGAAACTTATTGGGAAGCCTTTAAGGCGTGCGTTACGAAGATTTTGAGGGAGTCGAAAATAAGGTCCCGAGAAATTCAGGGCATCGGAGTTGCGAGCCAGGGAGAAAGCTTCGCGTATCTGGACAAAAACGGTGAACCATTAGGGAGAGCCATTGTTTGGCTTGACAATCGGTCAAAGGACGAAGCCAAGCTCATAAGAGACGAATTTGGGGTCGAAGAAATATTCCGCGTTACGGGACAGAACGATGTTACGTCTACGTGGACTGCGACCAAGATTCTTTGGCTGAAAAGAAACGAGCCTTCGCTCTTCCAGAAAATAAACAAATTTTTGCTTCTGGAAGACTATTTGGTCTATAAACTGACGGGTAAGTTTGCCACAGAACATTCTATCGTGTGCTCCTCGCTTCTTTTTGATTTATCGCAACGGAAATGGTGGAACGAAATTCTGGACTTTGTCGGAATCAACGAAGGCCAGCTGCCATATCTCGAATTACCAGGGACTCCCATAGGCAACATTGCGTCTGGAGTTGCTGATGAAACGGGTTTGGACTCAAACACTCTCGTGTCCACAGGTGCCTACGATCAGGCTGCAAACGCATTAGGAGCAGGCAACATTGAATCTGGCGTTGTTACTGAGACAACAGGCGGATCCATGGCTGTGACCGCGACTATTGACCAGATCGTGTTGGATCCTATGCGGAGAATGCCGTGCCATCAGCACGCCGTATCTGGGAAGTACTTCCTTCAACCTTGGTGTCAAACCGCAGGCGCTGTTCTCAAGTGGTACCGAG
>CAZRIK010000039.1:0-16512 GCA_964600125.1 uncultured Candidatus Bathyarchaeia archaeon | reverse complement strand
ATTTAAACTTATCTAATCCATTGTATATGCGTGTATATTAGTAACCTTCATATTTCGTGAGCCGAAATATGCGCAGCTAGGTCGGATGCGCAGCCAGATGCGGACTTCAGCCTCAAAAGTTGCCAGCTTCGGGAACGAAAGGTCGTTGCATTCAGCAGTCAAAAACTGGATTGCCACGCCAGGAGACAAGTTCGAGGTTGAAGTGGACGGCTTCGTCGTGGACATTGTTCGCGGCGACCTTTTGATCGAGGTCCAGACCCGAAACTTCTCAGCCATCCGAGACAAACTTGGCGCCCTAGTCAAGAATCACCGTGTGCGCATGGTTTACCCTATTGCTGTGCGTAAAAGGATCGTTCATGTTGACAGAGTCGGAGGGAAACCGACGAAACGGCGGCTTTCTCCGAAAAAGGGCAAACTGATCGACGTGTTCGACGAGCTAGTTCGGATTCCACGGCTTGTTAAGGAGCAGAACTTCGAGCTAGAGGTTCTTATGGTTGAGGAGGAAGAGGTCCGCTGCAACGATGGACGCGGAAGCTGGCGGCGGCGAGGAGTCAGCATAAAAGACCATAACCTCGTAAAAGTGGTTGACAGCGCCATTTTTGCATGCGTCAACGACTTCCTTAACTTTCTACCTGGCACTTTGGCTCAGCCCTTCACGAGTAAGCAGCTAGCTGAGTGCCTCGGAACCTCGTTGCGCCTAGCAAGACGGATGACTTACTCTCTCCGCGAAATGGGTGCCCTGCAAGTGACTGGAAAAGCTGGACGCGCCTTGTTGTTCAAGGTTTCTGCGTGAAAGAAGAATAAGTTACATTATATGGGATTTTTGACAGCGCATCGATTTGTTACGTTTCAGGCTGGTCTGATTTGTTCAACAATAGATTTTTTTGTTTGAACAACAATCCGCGAAGACCCTGTCTGATTTGCGGCGCAAATTTTCTGTTGTTTTGGGGCGCAAATCCATGTTTTCGTCTATTCCGTTTTTTAATAATTGGGTCTCATAATTCCTTTTTTTCTTTCCACAATTTTGCTTGATACCTGTAAGCTATTTATGGCGTACAATGTTATTTCTTATTGGTGTCATTATGACGCAGCCAATAAAAGCTAAGAAGCCGCAATTTCTTTCAGTGCAACCTGTCTCAAAGAGGGTTGGGCTTTATGAAAAGTTTGAGCTTCAAATCGACTTGAACGCGACATACGCCAACCCCTTCGACCCTGAAGAGATTGAGTTGCACGCTGAGTTCACGTCCCCATCTGGCAAAGAGTGGAAGATATGGGGATTTTATAACCATTCAGGCTGGTCTCAACTTTGGATGGTTCGCTTCGCACCAAACGAGAAGGGGGTCTGGAAATATATCGTGAAAGTTAAGGACAAAGTGGGCGTAGCTCAGAGTCAAGCTGACACCTTCGAGACGATTGACTCGCCGCATCATGGGTTCATCAGGATTTCGCCGAACAAGCGTTATCTGATACACGATGACGGCTCATCCTTCTATGGCGTTGGATTATGGTACAACGATGGCTATGACCAATTCAATAAAGGATACATCACTGAGGATAGACTTGACGAACTTAAACGTCGAGGCGCAAATTTCATCAGCTTCTTTCATTCGCCCCTTGAGACCATGGGCACCGGCTTGGGTCGCTATGACCAGAATCGGTGTGGGCGGCTTGACCAACTCTTTGAATGGTGCGAGGAGCGCGACATTCACATTTCATGGAATATATGGTTTCACTCGCATCTTTCCCAAGCCGTTTGGGGTCCTTGGGGAGCACAGTACAGGCACAGTCCCTACCATCTCGTAGCCGAGGCGGTTGACCTCTTCGGCAATCAGGAAGCCTGGAAGTATCAAGAAAAAGTCTGCCGTTACATCATTGCTCGCTGGGGATACAGCCGAGCATTGTTCCTGTGGTTCATCATTGACGAAATCAACGGCACAGAAGGATGGCAGGACGGCGATAAAGAAGTCGCTGAAAAATGGTGTCAAAAGATGCGCGACCTTTTCAATCAGCATGATCCCTACGGACGTCCCACCACAGGCACCCAAAGCGGAGGCATCAACGAATGGTGGCCAAGCGGCTACAAAATCTTCGACATCGCAGCTCGCGAAATCTACGAAGCCCAAGGTCACCCTATTCCGAAATCGGGAAAAATCGACTGTACCAGTGAAAGCCCACTGCAATACAGCTACCGCAACTACTCTGTTCAGATTCAGAACCTTTGGAAAGGCTTCAACAAGCCTGCCATTGTCGGCGAGTGCGGCTGGGACCACACCTACTATGAGCCGGGAACGCCTGGGTATCTGGCTATGTATCACAATGCGTTGTGGGTCAGCTTGGCGAATGGGCTATGTTGCACGCCGTTCTGGTGGGCTTACACAGAGTGGATCAATGACGGCGTTGTCACAAATCAGATGCGGCACTTCGCGAACTTCGTTTCAGACATCGATTTCGCACGCCTCAACCTTAAGCCTGCCAAGATCAAAGCAGGCGACTGCGACGCGTGGGCTATGAAGAGCGACGAAATCGTTTTTGGCTGGGTCGTGAATCCGCGTGTCAGCGTTGCCAAAGAATCCTTCACGGTCTCTGGGTTGAACGATGGAGATTATGAAGTACGCATCTATCATACTTGGCGAGGACAGTACTTAGGTGCGGATACGGTTCAGTGCCGAGACGGAAAGCTCATGGTCACAATTCCGGAACTAACGAGAAGCCAAGACCACGCTTCATACATCGGAAACGATGTCGCCTTCAAAATCGTCCGAAAATGACAAACAAGAACCAAACGAAACTACTAATTCATCCCCTTTTTCAAATAGCGACTTTTTTTTTAGAACGGAATAATTAGCTTAAAAAGAAATGGACGTTGTGAATAGAGTATGCTTGATTGTGTCGGTTTGGGGTTTCATTGTGTCGACCTTCTTCTGCGGATAACGGACCTGCCGTCCTTCAAGGAACACCGCCACTCTCGCGTGCAGAACTTCGACGTTCAGGGGGGAGGACCCGTCTCGACTGGGCTTGCTGCGATGGCGAAGCTCGGCGCGAAGGTCGGGTACGTCGGGAACGTCGGCGACGACCATTGGGGAACCGTGATTTTGAATGAATACAAAAAATACGGCGTGGACACCAGCCGCATCATCGTAGAAAAGGGAACCACAAGCCCGTGCGTCGTGGTCTTGGTTGAGGTCGGTTCTGGAGAAAGAGTTTTCATGATTCTTCCGTCGAACCTTCCCCCGCCGAAATTTGGAAAAGCTGAGAGAGAATGTGTTCGGGGTTCGAAAATGGTGTTTCTCGCTGGCGGCGGACACGCAGTGGTTGAGGCTGCGAAGGTGGCGAAGGAAGCTAACATACCCGTTTTAATTGACGGATTGGCGATTGGAGGCATGGAGGGACTCGTCGACGTGGCGATTTGTGGGGAGGAACACGCTTACGTGGTGACGCACACGAATGATGCGCTTAAGGCAGTCGAAAAGCTGTCGAAGAACGGGTACAGAACAGTCGGAATAACACTGGGCTCAAAGGGCAGCATATTCAAGACTGAAGGAAAAATAGTTAGACAAGAAGCCTTCAAAGTCAAGGTCGTTGACACCACGGGTGCAGGGGACGTTTTTCACGGCGCCTTCGCCTACGGCATCGTCCAAGGCTGGGATGTCCAGAAAACTGCTGAGTTCGCCAGCGCGGTTTCAGCCCTGAAATGCACGAAACTTGGCGGAAGAGCGGGGATTCCGACACTTGAGGAAGCTTTAGCCTTCATTAAGGAGCACTAGAATCCTTAATTAATATGGTTAGTGAAAAACTTTATACGAGCAATCTGCTCAAGAAATGAGCAGCATAAAGAGAGGGATGCATTTGAGTAACATAGGAAAAAGCGTGAGATTGGGCAGAATTTTCAAGCCCGACGGGAGGACGCTCATTGTTCCCATGGAGGCTTTGTGGGACAGACCGTGGAACGAAGTGTTCGACGAAGTGGTCGCTGGCGGAGCTGACGTCGTGCTTGTGACCTACGGAATCCTGAAGCAGTACTACAAACACATCGTCGGCAAAGTTCCTTTCATGTTGACCGTCCCCGTTGAGGCTCCTTGGCTGGTGAAACTGGCGGACAAGATAGGGGCGGACGGCGTGAAGGTTCACTATTTCGGTCCCTTCAGAGAGCTCCCGACAATCAAGGTGACAGAGATTGCGGACGAATGCGACAGAATAGGAATGCCGTTCCTCTTCGAGCCTGTTCCGATGGAGAAGGGCGAAAAAGACTCGCGACCTGAAATCCTGAAAATCGCCGTGAGACAAGCGGTTTCGCTGGGAGCAGACCTAGTGAAGATTTATGGTCCTCCCCAAGTGTTCGTCGAAGCCACGAAAGCATGCCCTGTACCAGTTATCATGGCGGGCGGACCTGCGACGACGGACAAAGAAACTCTCGAGATGATTAGGGGCGCGATTGACAACGGAGCGTCAGGTGCAGCTTTTGGGAGAAGGGTAACTGAGCACGCCTGTCCAAGAAAGATTTGTAGAGCGATTTTCAGGATTATCCACGAAGACTGCAGCGTAGAAAAGGCACTTAAAGAACTGGATTAGCCATTGTAGCCTTCGTCTGCCTTCTGATGAAAAGGATAAAGCCACATTTCGTATGCGTTGTTTGACGAAACCTTAAAGGCAATAATAAGTATCATATTTGTATGATAGTTCAGATTTTGCCTAGGAGGACAACGGATTTGAAGAACGTAAAAATCGGTTTTGTCCCGTCGCATCGGGCGATGTTCAAAGACGAAGTCTCAAGTGATATGCGGAACCGAACGTTGACGGTCTTATCCAGCATCGAGAACGTGGAAGTCGTCGTTCCAGATGAAAAATTGACCCTAAACGGCCTTGTCCGAGACGATGAGGACGCTGAAAAAACCATTGAATTATTTAGGCAAGCAAAGGTCGACGGATTGATAGTTGGAGCCATGAACTTCGGGGACGAAATCTCAGCCGTGTCCGTTGCGTCAGCGTTTCCGAAAATCCCCAAACTCGTTTTCGCCGTCAAGGAGGAACCAGCCGTCACGAAAAAAGAGAGGCGCGACTCCTTCTGCGGAATGCTGTCCATAGCTTCTGGGTTGTATCGAAGAAATCTTCATTTCCTGTTTGCAGGAGTCTGTCTGCCTGAAGAATCCGCCTTCAAAGACTCTGCGGCGAATTTTGTGCGCGTATGCAGCGTTGTCAACGGCTTCCTGGGCGCAAAAATCGGTTTAGTCGGTCCCAGACCTGAAAGGTTCGAGACCTGCGCATTCAACGAGGTTGCCTTGGCGAAAGAGTTCGAGCAAAGAGTCGTCCCAGTCTCGTCCGCGGACATGTTCTTCGCAGCTAACGAAATACCTGAAAACGATTCTGAACTGCAGGAAACGGTTCGGGAAATCAGCGGCCAATCCGAAACATCAAGTTTAGGTAAAGGCATTCTGGAAAAGATGGCGAGGCTCGAATGCGCACTTCGCAAGTTCGCTAAGGAAAGAAAGCTGGCGGGAATGGGCATAAGGTGCTGGCCTACGACTATCAGGTCCTACGGCGTCTTGCCGTGCCACACGATGGGGCGGCTTACGGACCAAGGCGTCATGTCCTCGTGCGAGGCAGACGTTTACGGCGCGCTTTCGATGGTTCTGCAGCATCTCGTAACGTTGCAGTCTACGGTTCCGCACTTCATCGACTGGACCGTTCAGCACCCGACCCTTAAAGACGTTTTTCTGGCTTGGCACTGCGGAAATGCGCCTCCGACGCTTGCTTGCGAAGGCTGCACGGTTCAGGTGACCAGCATCGGGGCAGGCTCGTTCAAGCTGAAGACAGGCGTGGTCACGATTTGCCGCTTAGTTGAGTACGACGGAAAGTTCAAGCTCCTCGTTACAAAGGGCGAAGCCGTAGCGGATGAGCCAATTCCGCAGACTGGAAGCTGGGTCAAAGTCCCTGACCTTGAAAAATTGTACCGAACCTTGGTCGAAGGGGGCTTTGTTCACCACGCCAGCATGATTCACGGGGATTACGCACAAGCTCTATTAGACGCGTGCAAGTTTCTTGGCATAGAAACGGTCATTGTATAGGAGGAAAAGAAGTGGAAACACCAATAAACGTCGGCGTCATCGGGTACGGGTATTCGGGAAGAAACTTTCATTCGTACCTGATAGGCTTAGAGAAACGGCTGAAGCTTTACGCGGTGTGCGCACGGAATCCTGAGAAGAGGAAGCTGGCGGAGAAAGAGTGCG
This sequence comes from uncultured Candidatus Bathyarchaeia archaeon, assembly GCA_964600125.1. Classification (GTDB taxonomy): domain Archaea; phylum Thermoproteota; class Bathyarchaeia; order Bathyarchaeales; family DTEX01; genus JAGTRI01. Next base: position 10,288 of record CAZRIK010000039.1, on the reverse strand, counting down.
GTGTGAAGACTTTCAGCGACGTAGACGACATGTTGAGGGACGACAATGTCCACCTCGTAGTCGTGGCTACGCCTCACAACACGCATTCCGAATTGTCGATAAAAGCCATGGAAGCGGGCAAGCACGTTGTTGTGGAGAAAATCATGTGCATGAACGCTCGCGAAGCCGACGTCATGATTGAAGCGAGTAAAAGGAACAACGTCATGCTTACGGTGTTCCACAACAGGCGGTGGGACGGAGACTACTTGACCGTGAGGAAGATTCTTGACGAAGGCATCCTCGGCGAACCTTTCCTCATCGAGGAATCCATAATGTGGTACAACGACAAGGTTGACCCGACGAGGTGGCGAAGCGTCAAAGAGCTGGGCGGAGGACCACTATACGATTGGGGAGCCCACCTGATCGACCACGCTGTCCAGATAGGCAAGGTTCCCGTTGACCGCGTTTACTGTTTTTCGGTTCGGCGGAGAAAAGAAACCGACATTGAAAACTATATAAAATGCCATATACACTTTGAAAATGGTCTCACGTACGGCGTTGAACTGGGCGACATGGCGAGGATAAACAGGCCCAGATGGTACGTTCTTGGAACGTTGGGCGCACTCACTAAAACAGGTGCTGACCCCCAGGAGCAAGCCATGAACGCGAGAAACATTGACGGAGCGGTGGAAAGTCCTGAAAACTTTCCGCTAGTGCGGACGATTAAGGACGGAGTCATATCGGAAACGCGGATTCAGACCATACGCGGAGACTGGAAACAGTTCTACAAGAACGTGGCTGACCACCTTGTCGACGGGAAGGAACTTGCGGTCAAACCCGATGACGTGAAAAGGGCGGTTGCCGTCGCCGAGACCGCTCTCAAGTCAGCAAAGGAACAACGGTCAATAGCCTGCAAAATATGACAATTTCTAAAACATGTGCTGTTAAATAATTTTGAATGGTCTTTCGTTCTAGGAGACCCGCATCATTTTCAAGCATACAGGCATCGGCACTTTGGTCACTTTTCCTGTTGCTGCCAACTGCCCCGTTTGCTGGTCTATTTTGAAGGGCACGATGGTGTCAGTGTCTTGGTTTGCAGCTAACAAAAGCTCACCCGCAAGGTCGATGGCAAAGTTTCGCGGCGTTTTGCCCTGCGTCGGCTCATGACCCACGTAAGAAAGTCTGCCAGTGGCTTCATTTATGGCATAAATGACGATGCTGTCGTGACCACGGTTTGACCCGTAAAGAAACTTTCCTGAAGGTGTGACGTGTATGTCCGCGCAGTGGCTTGTGCCTTTAAAATCTTTAGGAAGCGCGGGAACTGTCTGCATCTCCTTCAGTGCGCCGTGTTCCGCGTCGTAATTGAACGCTGTTATCGTGGAGTCCAGCTCGTTAATCAAGTAGGCGTACTTGCCGTTTGGGTGGAACGCGAAGTGGCGTGGACCTGCACCTGAATGGATTTTTGTCCACGGTTCGTCGTTCGGCGTCAGTTTCCCCAGGTTCGAATCGAACCTGTAAACCATGATTTTGTCTAGCCCAAGGTCCGCCACGAACGCGTACCTGTTGGCTTCATCTAGGGTCACGGAGTGCGCGTGGGGTCTTTCCTGCCGTTTCGGGTCGACGCCTGAGCCGTGGTGCTGAACGAAGTCAGCTGCGTCGCCTAGGCTTCCGTCCCTTTTTACGGGCAACACGGAAACGTTTCCGCTCGAGTAGTTTGCGACAAGCACGAACTTGCCTGTTTTGTCCACGCAGACGTAACACGGGTGCAATCCGAGAGAGGGTTTGCTGTTAAGCAACGACAGCTCGCCCGTTTCCTGATCAATAGAGAAAGCGGTCACTGCGCCTGAATGTTTTCCCTCAAAGTCCGCGGTTTCGTTGACTGCGTAAAGGAACTTTTGTTGTGGCTCTATCGCCAAAAAAGACGGGTTCTGTATTCCCGTAGCCTTGCTTGTGGGTTTCAAGGCGCCTGTGGACGGGTCCAGCTGGAACACGTAGATTCCTTCGCTCTTGCGGAACGTGTATGTGCCAACGTAGACGAGAATTGTGTCTGCCATTTTCTGCTCATCCCAAGCCTACTTGATGCCTTTAACCTAATATCCCTTTACATTTAAATCGTGAGAGTCCGATTTAAAAAAAAGTTATGAACCCTCAAAAAGCGAAGGTTCTGAACCTTGGATTCTTAGTATTAAGGTTTTAAGCCTGCTTTTCCGATGAATCGTGCGTTGCTTCCGAGCTCTTCCTCAATTTGGAGCAATCGGTTTGCTGTTTGCCCTGTTCCTCCTTCTCTCATGTGTCCCGTGCTTAAGCCGACCACGTAGTCCGCTATGTCCGCGCCTTCCCCTCGACTACTGCAGGGCATGACTCCGTAGCCGTGCCTGTAGGCGAGCTGGACCACGTCGAAAGCTTCGGTTATCGTGCCGATCTGGTTCACCTTCAGCAGCACGGCGTTGCACGCTTTGGCTTCGATTCCGCGTTTAAGCCGCTCGACGTTCGTCGTGAATAGGTCGTCCCCGACGACTTCTATGCCGAGCTCCCGTGTTACGGCGGCGTGCCCCTCGTAGTCGACCTCGTCAAGCGGGTCCTCGACGATGACGAACGGGTAGTCCCTCACCATCTCCTTGTAAAGCTCAATGAGGGCTTCTTTGGTCTTATTTACCCCCGAAAACAAGCCTACGAACTTGTCTATTTTGGCTTCGTAGTAGGTTCCAGCTGCGACGTCAACCTGTATGCCGACCTTGTTCCTGTAACCCGCGTCGTTTATAGCTTTGGTCATCAAGTCCCAGAGGTCTCGGTCGCTCTTCACTGCTCCAGGAGGAATCAGCGGCATCGTCATGGCTGAAGATATTCGGATTTTGAGTTTTTTGTTGACGAGCTGGCTGAACTGCCTCTCGATGTCCCAGCACGTGTACGAGGCTTCGGAGAAGGTTTTGAACCCGTAAGCCATGAACGCGTAGCTCGGTTTTCCGCCTGACCTTTTTCCTCCGCCGTACCTTTCGCTTCCGACTATGCAGACGACTCCAGCAACTGGCAGTATGCAGGCGTTGACCCCTCCGATGTGCTGGTACAGGGGTATTCCGAGGCTTGCTGCCCCCGCCTTCAGGGCTGCGGCTGAGACGCTTGCTGTGGCGTTTCCTCCGAGCCTAGTCTTGTTCGGCGTCCCGTCTAGCTTCAACATCGTTTCGTCGATTTCCCGCTGTCTCGTGGCGTCCACGCCCTTCAGCGCGGGCGCGATGACGGCGTTGACGTTGCCGACGGCTTTCTGGACTCCCATCCCAGCCCACCGTTCTCCCCCGTCGTAGGCGAACTGGACCTCGTATTTTCCGATTGAGACCCCTGCCGTGGCTACGGCTGTCCCCGTTTTGCCATCTTCGGTTGTGACGGTGGCTTCGACTCCTGGGTGCCCGCGGTCAGAAAAGATTTGTCGGGCGTGAACAGACTTAATTTTTGGACCCATATCGCGACTCTCCTGTCTAGGCATCAATGGCTTTATTCTATTGTCAAAGTTATGCTTATTTTATTTTGCTTATTATTGGAGGATCGCTGAAACGTCTGTTTTGTGTGACAATGGATTTTTCCGTTTGAATGACAATGCGTTATGCGTGAAGACCTGTCTGATTTGTTCAACAATAGATTTTTTTGTTTGAACAACAAACGGCTAAGCTAAATTGACCAGTCTGTTTGTTCAACAATGGCTTTACAATTTTGATTAATAAATGGCATAGCTGCAGACCTGTTCTGATTTGCGGCGCAAATTTTCTGTTGTTTTGGGCGCAAATTATGGGTTCATCCTCTTTTTTGTTTATAGTTGAGGTTTATTTCAATAGAATTTTGTGTTGGATTGGGGGTCTGGACGGTGGGTTCATAATTTGTATATTAAGCTGCGCTCCATGTTCGGTTTGCTGAGCAGAATTGATTACCCGTTCAAGGCTCGAAATCTATCTTGACCTTTTGCTCGCGGTTTCCCAGCACATGGACCTTTTCACGATAGCGGACAAGGTGAAGCTGACCGTTGCGGCGGCGAAGGACCACCTGACGTTTCTGGCTTCGCAGGGCTTCGTGGAGACCAAGTTCACCCAAAACCACATAATCATTTACGAGCTGTCGACCAAAGGCGTCGAAACCGTCGCGGCTTTCCTGCGGCTTTCAGGGCGCACGACACCCGTCCTAGAAAGACAATTGGCAACCTAAACCATTTAACAAATTTTACAAAAAAGGCTTCAGACTAGCTGAGGCTCAACGCTCTAATTCTTCAAACAATACGAAAAAAGTGAAAATAAGGGGTAGCTTCTACGCTGGGATATCGAGGTCTTTGTCTTCAGCTAGTCCTTTGCCTGTGGTTTTGTCGAGCATCAGGCGTTGTTCGACCATTGCGACGAGCTTCCGGGTTGAAGCGACCACGTCTGGGCTTACTGAGATGCTGTCGATTCCGCTTTTGACGAGGAACTCGGTGAATTCGGGGTAGACGCTTGGCGCCTGTCCGCAGATGCTGACCGTTTTTCCGTCTCTGTGTGCGAGTTTGATGAGTAGCCGTATTGCGCGTTTCACGGCGAGGTCTCGTTCGTCGAAGAGGTGAGCCACGGTTTCGTTGTCGCGGTCGCACCCCAGAATCGTCATGGTCAGGTCGTTGCTTCCGATGCTGTAGCCGTCCACGTACTTGTTGAACTTGTCGGCGACGAGGCAGTTGCTCGGGATTTCAGCCATGAGCCAAACTTTGAAGTCTGGACCTCTGACCAAACCCTCTTGCTCGAAGATTTTGCTGATTTTCTCCATCTCTTCGACTCGTCTGCAGAACGGAATCATGACGTGAAGGTTTTTGAGTCCATATTCTTCTCGGACTTTTCTGACGGCTTTGACTTCGAGCTTGAAGCCTTCGATGTACTTGGGATCGTAGTAGCGTGACGCTCCCCTCCAACCCATCAAGGCTGAAGGCTCAACAGGCTCGTACTTGTCTCCGCCCTTCAGGTCCCTGTACTCGGAAGACTTGAAGTCGCTGAAACGCATAATAACAGGTCTCGGATTGAAGGCGGCGCAGATTTTTCTGAAAGCCTCTGCAAGTCCGTTAACCACTTTTTCTGGATGCCCAGATTCGATGAGGTAAAGCGGGTGTTCGCCGATGTCGCTTGTCCAAACGAACTCCTGCCTCAACAAGCCGATGCCGTCAGCAGGCAAGGCAGCAACCTTCTCGGCGATTTCGGGCTCTCCAAGGTTCACGTAAACCTTTGTGCCCGTGACAATGTATGACTCGGCGACAGCGACTGCTGCGGGAGCCTCTTTCTTGGTTGCCTCTTCGAGTATGCCCTCGTAGACTACTCCGAGCTTCGCGTCAACCGTGACCATGATGCCGTCCGTTATGGACTCGGTTGCGGGTTTCCCGCGCGACGCTGTGCCTACGATGCACGGGATTCCGAGCTCACGCGAAACTATGGCAGCGTGGCACGTCATGCCTCCCGAGTTTGTGACTATGGCGGCTGACTTACGCATGGCTGGAACCCAGTCTGGCGCAGTCATATCTGTGACCAAGATTTCGCCCTGCTTGAACTCGTTGATTCTGTCAGCGGTCGGAATAATGTGGACTTTGCCCGCGGCCAATCCTGGAGAGGCTGGGAGCCCCTGAACGAGGACTTTTCTTTCGGTTGTTGTGGCAACTATTTCTTCAGCCTTTGCTTCTTCTTTCTTTGTTGACCACACGGTTTCTGGGCGTGCTTGAAGGATGACGAGCTTGTTCGTCCTTTCGTCGAGAGCCCACTCGATGTCCATGGGCTTCTTGTAATGCTGCTCTATGGCGATTGCATACTTGCCTAATTCGACGATTTGCTCGTCAGTCAGAACCTGTTTGTCCTGAAGGTTAGATGGCACGGAACGTTTCTCGGTTCCTCCAGACGGTATGCGGACGAGCTGAATGGTCTTTTTCGGAACGTTCTTCTTCACGATGCTGAGGTCCGATTTCCGTATGAGGTACTCGTCCGGCGTAATCGTGCCTTGAACGACGAATTCGCCCAGTCCATAGCCAGCTTCAACCATAACTACGGTTCGGTCGCCGTTCGAGACGTCCAACGTGAATATGACTCCGCTGGACTCGCTGTAAGCCATGAGCTGAATCGCAGCGCTCAGGGCAATGGACATGTGGTCGAAACCTTTCTGAATCCTATAAAAAATTGCTCTGTCAGTGAACAGGCTTGAATAACATTCTTTGACTTTTTCAACAACCTCTTTCGGGGTGTGAACATTCAAGTAAGTTTCCTGTTGACCAGCGAAACTTGCGTCAGGAAGGTCTTCAGCCGTGGCTGAGCTACGAACTGCTACGAAGGGCGCTTTTTCGCCAACCTTCTTGGCGAGAGCTGCGTACGCGTTGACTATTTCTTTCTCGAGGTCAGCAGGCATGTCCGCCGTGGCAACCATTTTCCGTAATCTTGCGCCGACGCTCTGAAGGGTTCTGGTGTCTTCGGGGTCTTTGATTTCCTCCAGAATTTCGCGCATTTTTTTGTCAATCTGGTTGTATGTTAGATAGTGGAAGAACGCTTTGGCGGTTGTTGCGTACCCGAAGGGCACGGGGACTCCTGTCCTCTGGGTCATTTCGCCTAGGCTGGCGCTTTTTCCTCCAACCGACGGGACGTCTTCTATTCCGATTTCGTCGAACCATAACACAAATTTTTCTTTCTTAGCTGGCAACTTCATTCACCTTAACGTCTGGTTTTGGAATTTTTTCCATAACAATCCTGCACGTTGTGGGCAGCTTGTCTTCTCCCCTTTTCAAAGCACGCTTGGCGGTTTCAATCCCGTCTTCGTTAACGTAAGCCTCGACTAAAGTTTGACCGGGCTCCACTCGGGCTGCCCTTCCGATGGGTTTGCCGAAAGACTTCCTCATGCCGTCCTGAAGCCTGTCTGCGTGTGCTCCGAAAATCATCTTGTTCTCGCGAAGCACAACGTGAGGCAAGGGCATGACACGCATGTAAAAGTTTTCTCCGAGCTTCACTTGCAGCTCACGGTTCACCGCGATTCGGGCTGCTTCCAAGGCGTTGTGCCGTATCTGAAGCCTCTTGTCGGCGACCAAAATAAACTTGTACTCAAACTTTCTTGAAGGGTCTCCCGTCGTGAACTTCGTGATTTTCGGCAGGGGAGCTCCGTGAATGTACTTGGTCCTCGTGTACGCGACGCCCTTAACTTCGCGGTAGTTACGTGCTTTCATAGATGCATTCCTCTGAGCATACAGAAAGCAGAGATATTTAAAACATTCGTTTTCCAGCCTTTTTCTGGCTCCGCTACTCTCTTAGGGGCTTGTTCTTGAACCAGACGTTGGCTAGCTGCTCGTAGTTGGTGAACACTTCCTTCAGTATCGGCACGTAAATGTGGACTTCCTCGTCAGTCATGTACTGGAACTGGTACTCGCCCATGTAGGGCGAAGGCTTCCCGATCCGCGTAATAAACTCGATGTGAATCAGGGGGTCGCCCTTCCTGATGGTAATCGGCGTCCTCTCGTTGCTGAGGTTAACGAGCTCCAGAGCGAGCCTGCCGACGAAGCCGCTGTGAACCTTCGCCGCGTTGAGGAACGACAGTCCAGCTCTGCCGAACTTGCTTTTCGCCGTCAGGTGGGCAACGTAGTCGGGCGGCGTGAAGACGACCTCCTTGGATATCAGGTTCTTGTGTTCGAGGTAGTTAAGGGTCGTTTCGTCCCTGACCGAGAGGACGTAGCCGTCGCCGTCCAGAAGGCTCATGTCGAACGGGTAAACGCACCTGCTTTTTTCGATGAGTTCAACCAATTTGTCTTTGCCTAGTATGCACATTGCTATTCACCAATAGGATGCACGAAATTCAAAACATAAACAACGAGACTGCTTAAAAGCCTAACGAACAATTTTCGCGGAAGCATCCCAAGTTTAATAAGAAAAAACCGCACAAATGCTTGGGGTGATGGGAAATGAAGGAGTCAAGGTGGAGAATTAACGAGCTCGAATACCTCGAAGCGCAGGGACTGTCGGTCCTCGTCTTCCACAACTTCTACCCCGAGGGTAAACAGGGCGGAATCGAAATAATCCAGCACGGCGAACGCGTCGCAACGAACGGCGACCTCAGGCTGGAACCCGCCCCCGGACAATGGTCGAGCGTGCCTAAGGCTGGTAAACGCGAAGTAGACCGAGATAAAGGAATAATTAGAGTGCCCCTCAGCTTCCCCGACCACGAATACGGCTTCGCGGTCCGCGTCGAAGCGGAAGGCGACTCAATCCTCGTAAGCGTCGACCTCGACCGCCCCCTTCCAGACGAAATAGTGGGCAAGGCGAGCTTCAACATGGAACTGTTCCCCCAAGCATACTTCGGAAAAACGTACCAGCTAGGCGCAACGTCCAGCATCTTCCCGCGGCAAGCCAACGGACCGATGAATCCCGCGTCCGACGGGCATATGGAGCCAGCTCCCATGGCTAGGGGCTTAAGGCTTACGGTTGCGGCTGAGGACCCTCTGCGGAGGATGGTCATCGAGCAGGTTGGCGGTGGAGAGTTGACGCTGCTTGACGGACGGAACGCGGTTCAGAACGGATGGTTCGTCGTGAGGTCCGTGTTGCCCCCGAACAGGACGAAGAATGCTTTGCGGTGGCGCATAACGCCCAACAGCGTCCCCGAGTGGCGACGCACTCCCGTCGTAGCGGTCTCGCAGGTCGGCTACCACCCGTCTCAGAGCAAACGGGCAGTAATCGAGCTTAACGCCCGAACACGGAAAATCGGGAAGGCGATGCTTCTACGCGTTGACTCCGAAAAGGGGCTAAGCAAAGTTTTTTCGGCTCAGCCCAAAAGGTGGGGCAAGTATCTACGTTACAGCTACGCCGTTTTCGACTTCAGCCGCGTCCGCGAGGAAGGCATGTACGTGGTCCAGTTCGGGTCAGAGTCCACTCCTCCGTTCCGAATCTCCCGAGACGTCTACGGCAGCGACGTTTGGCAGCCGACCCTTGAAACCTATTTTCCCGTGCAGATGTGCCACGTGATGGTCTGCGACCGCTACCAAGTCTGGCACGGCGCCTGCCACCTTGACGACGCGTCGCAGGCTCCAACAGGGCACGTGCACTTCGACGGCTACAAGCAGGGACCGACCACCGACACCACGTACTCCGCGGACCAGCACATCCCGGGGCTGAACAGAGGCGGGTGGCACGACGCGGGAGACTACGACCTCGCCGCGGGCTCGCAGGCGCAGACCACACTCGTCTTGGCTTTGGCTGGCGAAGAATTCGGCGTAAAGACCGACCAGACCACGGTCAAAAAGGACGAACGGTTAGTGCTGCTGCACGTGCCTGACGGCGTCCCCGACATTGTCCAGCAGGTCGCCCACGGCGTGGAAAACCTTCTTTCGGGCTACCATGCTGCTGGTCACAGTTTTTCGGGCATCATCGAACGCGACATAAACCAGTATGTTCACCTTGGCGACGGTTCCCTCATAACGGACAACAAGGTCTACGACCCGAAGCTGCGCCGAGGAGAGGTTTCGGGCGAGCGGTCAGGCACCCCCGACGACAGGTGGGCTTTCACGAACCACGACACAGCCCTCGAATACAAGGTCATCACGGCTTTGGCGGCAGCAAGCAGGATACTCCGTGGCTACGAGGACGGTTTAGCTCGGGAATGCTTGGAAACAGCAGAAAAATCGTGGGAGCACGAACAAACTCACAATCCCGTCGTCCAGCGGAGCGCATACTCTTACCAGCACGAACCTCAAGAGGTGTTCGCCGCCGTGGAGCTCCTCATAACCACTGGCGAAGAAAAATACCGAAGGCGTTTATTGGAGCTGAAGCCCCGAATAACCGAAAACGTTGAAAGGGTGGGCTGGGCTGTCGCACGGGCACTCCCACTAATAAAGGACGAAAAATTCGTTGCCGACGTGAAGAAGGCAGCCAAAAAGTCCAAGGCGAGCTTGGACGAAGCGTTGGCGAGGAGCCCGTTCCGTGTGCCCGTGAGGGAAAGCAGGTTCGGAAGGGTCTGGGGCGCAGGCTGGGAAATCCTTGAGCACGCGATGGAAATGTACTACCTGAATAGGGCGTTTCCTGAGTTGTTCGACGTCGAGAACCTTTTCGCCGCCGTCCACTACGTCCTCGGCTGCCACCCCGGCTCGAACGTGTCTCTCGTCTCAGGCGTTGGCGCACGGTCTTTGACTTCAGCTTACGGCACGAACAGGGCGGACTGGTCGTACATCCCCGGCGGCGTCGTGTCCGGGACCGCTCTTATTCAGCCCGACTTCCCCGAGCTGAAGGACAACTTCCCGTTCCTGTGGCAGCAGTCCGAAAACGTGATAGGCGGAAGCGCAACCTACATATTCTGCGTACTAGCA
>CAZRIK010000038.1:0-16656 GCA_964600125.1 uncultured Candidatus Bathyarchaeia archaeon | reverse complement strand
GTGTTATTTGGATTATGGCAACTCTCAACATATTAAAGGAATAATATAAACGTTTGTGGCTTGCCACTGTGGATTTTTCGATTCATGACATGGTTTGTTGATCCGCGTTTTCTCGGGTCCGTTAGAGGATGTAGGTCGGCTCCTTCTCTCGGTCGGTTCGTCCCCTGTAGCCTTCGATGAGCTCCCGCATGTCAGGTTGCTCAGCCGCTTCCTTCTGGAACTCAGCTTCGAAGGTTTCAGCCTTTTTCTTGAGGTCCATTAAGTCAAGTTGTATGCCTGTGAGCTGGGCGATTTTTTCGAGTATGCGGTATGCCGCTCGAGGATAGACTCCGGCAACGTAAATTGGAACTGGGCTCCAGAGGCTGATTACGTCGACGTGTTTCTGTTTGGCTTTTACCATTATCTCGCTGTAGACGCTCGTTGGACCCGTGTAGCTGGTCAGCTCTACCTCGGACTTTTTGAGCTCGGAAAGGATTTTTTCGTTGTTTGTTGACGCTGAAACGGGGGTTGCGCCTTGGTGGGGAACGTCAGCTAGAAACCCTCCTGTCGTGTAGATTCTTTTGACGCCCTCTTTCTTTGCTGCCTTAAGTACAGCCTCTGCGTACTTTGGCCAGTTTCGGTGAGGTTCGTGACCCAGCAGAAGGACGAATGGTTGCTTGTTTTTTGTGTTTTTTGCGTAGAAAAACTCGTTCTTCGGAGGATTGTACGACTGGATTATGCCTTCTTTCACCGTGACCGACGGCCTGAACAGCATGTAGTCGTGGAATTCGTCAACGGGGATTTCGCCCGTTTTTTTGGCGTTAAGCTTGTCTATGAGATACTTGACAGAGAAGGTTGAGACTTTGCCTGCGTTGACCCATCCTTCGAGACCGATGATCATGGTGCGGTTTCCGCGTTTGACGGTTTTAGCTGATTTTGGTTTCTTCATCGTCGAGTCGTCTCCACACTCAATGTCTAAGCCTGAACAATATATTGATGTTGCGGTTTTTAACGTTGACAGGTTAGGCGAAACCATTTAAGACGTTTCCCCGAAGAATTATGGTAGTCAGGTGAAAAAGGTTTGAAGCATTCCCGAAGCGAAAATCGCCTTTACTTGGATTCCTCGCAGCCAATCACGAAAAGGGTTGAGGATTTGCTTGCCCGAATGACGCTTGAAGAAAAGGTTGGGCAGACGTGCCAGTATTCTGGGTTTCAAAAGGAGCATGAAGCCCTCGTCAAGCAAGGTAAGGTCGGCTCGTTCCTCAACGTGATGGGCGCAGAAAACGCGAACAATGTTCAGAAAATCGCGGTTGAGCAGTCCAGACTCGGAATTCCTCTCATCTTCGGTCTTGACGTGGTGCATGGGTACAAGACAATTTTCCCAATTCCATTAGCAATAGCGAGCACGTGGGACCCTGAACTGGCCAAAAAGGCAGCCTCTGTTGCAGCTGCTGAAGCGTCCTCTGAGGGCGTCCGCTGGACCTTTGCTCCGATGGTTGACGTTGCCCGTGACCCGAGGTGGGGCAGAATCGCGGAGGGAAACGGCGAAGACCCGTATCTGGGTTCGGTCATGGCGAGGGCTTACGTAGAAGGCTTTCAGGGCGAGGATTTGTCTGATCCAAGTTCTGTTGTCGCCTGCCCAAAGCATTACGTGGCTTACGGCGGAGCCGAGGGCGGGAGGGACTACAACACCGTGGACGTTTCCGAGAGAACCCTGAGGGACGTTTATTTGCCGCCCTTCAAGTCCGCGGTTGAGGCTGGAGCTGGGACGCTGATGAGCGCGTTCAACGACCTGAACGGCGTTCCCGCTTCGGGCAACAGGTTCACCCTCACGACCGTTCTGCGCGAGGAGTGGGGCTTCGAAGGGTTCGTCGTCAGCGACTGGAACTCTGTAGCCGAGCTCATCAGCCACGGGTTTGCAGCTAACGCAGCTGAAGCAGTTAAAGTAGCGGTTGATGCTGGCGTGGACATGGACATGGCGGGCAACGTTTACCAGACTCACCTCGCGCAGCTGATTAAGGAAGGAAAGGTTTCTGATGAATGTTTGGACACTGCTGTCAGGCGCATCTTGGGTATCAAGTTTAAGTTGGGGCTTTTCGAGCGTCCCTACGTTGATCCTAAACGGGCAGGCAAAGTCATCAAACGCAGAGAACACGTTGAATTAACCCTTGAGGTAGCCCGAAAATCAATGGTGCTTCTAAAAAATGAAGGCGGCGTCCTTCCACTAAAAAGGAACATAAAAACCTTGGCTGTCATAGGTCCGTTGGCTGACAATCAGGCTGACCTGCTCGGTACATGGGCGTACACGGGAGACCCCAAAGATGTGGTCACCGTCCTCGAAGGCGTCAAAGGCAAGGTGCCGCCTAATTCCAAAATACTATACGCGAAGGGATGCGAGATCGAAGGAACCTCGAAACAAGGCTTCGGAGACGCAATAGGTAAAGCAAAAGCCTCAGACGTGGCAGTTGTGGTTGTGGGCGAAGGTAGAGACATGAGCGGCGAAGCTTCCAGCCGTTCCACGTTGGACTTGCCTGGGGTTCAGGAGGAGCTTGTTAAGGCAGTCTGTGAAACAGGTGTACCTGTGGTTTTGGTTTTATTGAACGGCAGACCCTTGTCAATCCAGTGGTCCGCTGAACACGTGCCCGCGATTCTGGAGGCTTGGCACCCCGGCATTCAGGGAGGCATAGCTGTCGCGGACGTCTTGTTCGGCGACTACAATCCAGGTGGCAGATTGCCCGCGACGTTTCCGCGCTCGGTCGGGCAGGTGCCAATCTACTACAACTTCAAGAACACGGGCAGGCCTTCGTCCGCCGAAAGGTGGTCCACGAAATACATCGATCTGCCCTACACTCCGCTGTTCCCATTCGGGCACGGGCTGAGCTACACGCGGTTCGAGTACAGCAACCTCAAGATAACGCCTAAGGTAATCAAGATGGAGGGAAAAGTCAAGGTATCCGTCGACGTCAGGAACGTCGGCGACCGAACAGGAGATGAAGTCGTGCAGCTGTACATCCGCGACGTCGTCGGCAGCGTAACCAGACCCGTAAAAGAGCTTAAAGGCTTCAAACGGTTGAACCTGAAACCGAATGAAAAGCGGGCAGTCGAGTTCACGCTCGGGCCAGCAGAGCTATCGTTCACGAACAGAGAAATGAAACGCGTCGTGGAACCCGGGGTAATCAATGTCATGGTAGGCAAATCGTCAGAAGACATTCAATTAATTGGAAGCTTCGAGATAGAATAGTAAAAAACTGATACCATGATTAATTTTTTCCTCATTCCTTAGTTTACATTGGCAAGTTTCCTCTTTAGTATTACGAATGTCTTATGCGCGCATTTTGTAAACAAGAACATAAACGAAAAACCGCCACTGCGAGAAGTATTATTGTGGATGCTTTACCATCATGTTGCTAAGTGCATCCTGTAATATTTTTTTGCATTTTGCGAAGTCTTGGTTCGGATATATGCTGAATCTTTCAGATTTTTGGTTGTTTGTTCTTTTTATTATAATAACACCTGCCTTAAAGGCGCGTTCCACTTTCGTAGTAGCTTCTTTTATCTCAATTTCAGTTATATCATCATAAGGCAACTCGAAGTTTTTTTCATCAAAATTTCTTAGTTCTTCGGGGTTAACCTCGTTTAAATCCTCAGGTTTCTTTAGCATTGACTCAATACGCGATTCAATTGGCTCACTATCTAAAGTTTGCCATGCTTTTTCAACTTCATTAATGACCATTATTCTACGAGTTGGCGCGGGTCTTTTTTCAATATTAGTTGGACTAGATACTCTAAAGAAAAGCAACTGGTCTTTAAGAAAAAGCAATCTATAAGTTATTGGACTATCCAATCGATTATGTTTCTGTATTATGAACGAGGTTTCTTCGGTTTCCATTAGACTAATCAGATTGGCACGTCGAATTGTATAGTGTGCACGCGTAATTCTGGATTGACGGATTAAGTCAATATCTTTTAAACATCTTGAGCAAAATAGGGTAAACCACATAATTCCAGAGGTAAAGAGAACTTCACCATTTATTTTTGGGGAACCGAAGTTTATGTTAGCTTTCTCTAGAAGAACACCAGACAACATCCAGTAAAGTAAGTAAAATCCCATAAAAACCAAAGATTTACCTTTATATCTGAATATTTCTGGACCAAACCAACCAAAAATCACACTATAAGGTACGACGAATAATAAATCAATAATACCTACTGGAGTTATTATTCCCGAAAAACCTATAGAGGTAAGAATAGCTGCTGATAAAGCAAAAATGATCCAAATAAAACTACGAAATTCAAGATCACTTTCAACTCTTTTGTTAGTAAGACCAAATTTCTCCAATCGCTTTGTTAGTAAACTCGATGTTATTATTGAAAATAATATTACTAATATTAAAGACAATGTGGCATTATCTTTTACTACACTTGCGAATGGTCCTAAATCGCCTGAAATTAACACGAGAAATGCAGAAGAAAAATATATAGCATATAATATCATATACATAAAAAATTGTCCCACATCTGAAAGAAGCGTAGGATGATCTCTAACAGAATCAATGAAAAAATCATAGCCAATCGAAAATCCTATCAAGGCAATGAGAGAACCCGAGAGACCCCAAAATTTCCCTACATTGAGAATGAAGAAAAGAATACATAAAGTTGGATACAAGCAAAGAATCAACAGATTGTATAGACTATTACGGGTCAGTTTTATTTTACGCAATGGAGATTTCTCCACGATTCGCAAACAGATATTCCAGTATCATATTAGAGGACTTGTTATATTTACGAATGATTGATATGTTATTTCCGATGGCAAAAAACATTCTAGCCGTCCTAAATTATATATTATAATATTAATACTTTGAGTATAATCGACAACACAGTCCTTATATGGTCTTTAGAGTATCATAAAAAACGGTTAAAAAGAATCTTCTTCATATTTCAATAGAAAAATAATATGATACATGTTATTGGCTTGTTGACCTATTTTTTTTCTTTTCGCCTTCATGAAAAATTATAATAGTTTATTGGTTGATTTATGCTTCGTGAACCTATATGGATTATGGGCACTTCTCTAAAGATGGTAAAGAGTACGTGATTACTAGGCCTGACACGCCTACGCCGTGGATTAACTATTTGGGCGACAGCGAGTACTGCGCCATGATTTCGAACACGGCTGGGGGCTACAGCTTCCACCTCGACCCTAGGGACAGGCGAGTCCTCAGGTACAGGTACAACAACCTGCCCGCGGACAGGCCAGGAAGGTACCTCTACATAAGAGACAACGGGACAGGCGAATACTGGTCCCCGACGTGGCAGCCCGTAGCCAAAGAACTGAGTGCATACGAGTGCAGGCACGGCTTGGGATACACAGTAATCTCTTCTACATATCAAGGCGTGGCGGCTGAGGTCACGTATTTTGTGCCCTTGGGCGAGAACCTCGAAGTCTGGATGCTGACCCTCAAAAACGCTTCCCGCAAAGGCAGGGAGATGACTGTTTTTTCGTACGCCGAGTTCTGTTTGTGGCAGGCGACGGGCGACCAGACTGACCTCCAGTACCGCCAGGGCTTGGCTGAGGCTAAGCTCGAGGACGGTGTAATCTTCTTTAACCTCCACGACCTCAGCACGGGATACGCCTACTTCGCCTCGAACGGCAGGGTCACAGGATACGACTGCAGCAGAGAAAAGTTCATCGGGCGCTACCGAAGCGAGTCCAACCCAGCAGCCGTCGAAAGGGGGCAGTGCTTCAACTCCGAAGCGAAGGGCGGAAACCCCGTAGCTGTTACCAGCAACTCGGTGAAGCTTAGCCCCGGAGAAACAGAAACAATCATCTTCGTCTTAGGCGTAGCAAAGGAAAAGCCCGAAGCCAAAAAATGCGTACAAAAATTCAGGGAAGAAGCCACCGTGGACGCTGAGCTCCAGAAGCTGAAGAAGCATTGGAGCAGCTACCTGAGCAGCTTCGTCGCTGGCACTCCGAACGCGGATTTCAACCTCACAGTCAACGTTTGGAACCCGTACCAGTGCAGGACAACCTTCGACTGGTCAAGGTACGTGTCGCTGTACGAAACAGGCATCGGGCGGGGAATGGGGTTCCGGGACAGCAACCAGGACACTCTGGGCGTGGTTCACGCTTTTCCCCAGAGGGTGCGGCAGCGGATACTGGACCTTGCCAAGAACCAGTTTGAAAGTGGCAAAGCTTACCACATTTACTATCCGATCACGGGCGAAGGCGGCTACCCCGACTACGCGAAGCCGCAGATGCTGTTCTTCAGCGACGACCACCTCTGGCTGGTTCTGGCTGTGTGCGAGTACATCAAGGAAACGGGGGATATGACCATTCTAGACGAGAAAGCCAAGTTCGTGGAGGGCTCAACCGCAAGCCTTTACGAGCACCTGAAACGGGCAATACAGTTCACCCTCGACAACATGGGCAACCACAGCTTGCCCCTGCTGGGAACAGCCGACTGGAACGACCCCCTCAACATTCCTGGACCGAACAACGCGGCTGAAAGCGTGTGGGTCGCAATGTTCCTCCACAAAGCCTTCATAGAACTAACAGAGCTCTGCAGGGAATACCGCCAAGACAAAGACGCGCAGAAGTTTGCAGCCCTAGCCGACAAGACCAAAGCTCACCTGAACGAGATAGCGTGGGACGGAGAATGGTACATCCGAGCGTTTTCCGACGCAGGAAAGCCCGTAGGCAGCTCAAAATGCGAAGAAGGAAAGATTTTCCTCAACACGCAGTCTTGGGCGGTCTTCAGCCAAATAGCGCCAAAGGAGAGGGCGGTGCGGTGCATGGACTCGGCGAAGAAGCACTTGGACACCGAGTACGGGATGAAGCTTCTGGCTCCCGCCTACACGAAATATACTCCTGAAATAGGGTCAATAACATCCTACATTCCGGGGCTCAAAGAAAACGCTTCAATCTGGTGCCACGCCAACGCTTGGGCGATACTCGCGGAGTGCATGCTTGGGCGCGGGGACCAAGCCTTCGAGTACTTCATGAAGCTTGCGCCCCCCACCACGAACAGGAGGGCTGAGGTCCACGGTGCCGAACCGTACGTTTATTCCCAAACGGTCGCTGGGAAGGACCACCCTGACTTCGGCTGGGCGCGGCAGTCGTGGCTCACGGGAACCGCGGCGTGGATGATGAAGGTTGCCACAAACTGGATTCTGGGCGTCCGACCCCAGTACCGCGGCTTGCTGGTGGACCCATGCGTCCCGAAAACGTGGCAAAAGTTCGAGGTCACCCGAAGCTTCAGGAATGCCGTGTACATTATAAAGGTGGAGAATCCCAGCCACGTATCTAGGGGAGTTAAGTCGGTCACGATGGACAACAAACCTCTCAAGACTAACCTTTTGCCTGTGATGTCTGACGGAAAGAAGCACGCAGTGAAGGTCACGATGGGATAAAGCAGCTCGGAGTCACACGCGAATGAGATTTACAACTTTACGCTTGAGTAGTCGTGTTTAAAAGGAGACGGCGAATGCGGGTCCACTACACGCGTTTCCTAGACAAAAAAGAACAACGAAAATTTTGGGGCACACTGATGATAAGTCTTTTATACATTCGGAAAGAAAATATGGCGCTAAAGAGGTGTATAAAATGATAGGCGCAATAATCTTCATCGTTTCGTTTTTGGCGTTCTTTGGCATTTCACTTGGTATGCCGTCGTTGCCTCCTGGCTACATGATTTTCGACGCATTGAACATCCCCATAACCGACTATCCAATACTCGGAATTCCCGCCGTGCTTTTCATCATCGGAATAGTGAACGGCGTAGTCTACGGCTTCATAATATGGCTAGTCTTCACGGTGATAAACGCAGCGACAGGCAGAAACAAGAAGAACCAAACGATTTCGCAAACCGTCAACGTCCAAGTCGGAGACAGGGCAGCCCCGCAAGGCGGAATGGCGCCACCACCCCCACCGTCACATGGCTAGCGCACATCGCTTCGCAGCCTCTCTTTTTCGCTCAACAAACAAGAGGCAGTCATAGACGTTACTGTGTTGGATACTGACTGTCTTTATTAGGGCAACAACCACAATCGTTTTTGATGCTTATAGAAAATGTTGGGAAACAAGGAAACAGAAGACGTGTGAACGTTAGCGGACAACGTTTTTTCTCAGGATTTCGAGCATCTGCCTGTCCAAGCGGTCTCCGTTCGGCAGGGTTTCGCTGTGGAACTCTTCCCGCCCAGTGTTTATGACGCCGAATGGTCCGCGGAAATTCCATTGCGCCCACCCGATCTTGTTCTCTTTCAGGATGCCGAGTACGTCCTTGAACCATCTTAGCTGCGTCTGCCTCGGAACCTTAAGGGCGTACGTGCCGAGTTCGCCGCAGTGGATGAGCGAATCTGTTTCTTTCCTGAACTCGAACCAGGGCTTCATCCAGTTTTCCAGCCATTTTCTGTCGACGAATACTCCCTTCCACCTTTGGAGATCTCGTCTTTGCGGTGAATTAGGAGGAAACTTTTCTATGTACTTGTCCAGGTTCGGGGCTTCGCACGGGTATTCAGGCTGCTCGTTGTAGGTTCCCCAGACTCCCGCCCAGCCAGCCATGATGTGCGTGATCCAGTGGGGCTCATAAACGTGGAAGCTCTGCCCGAAGAGGGGATTGTCGACTCCAGTCACGGGTCTATAATGTCCCTCAGGCACGATCAAGCCGTCCGCTATAACGAGCCGCTTCTTGTCCTCTTCCCAGATGCCCTCAAGCATTCGCTCGACGAACCTTTTGTAGACGGGTATCGTGGTGCCCCACGGTTCGTTAACAAGGTTGAAGCTCACAATTCTGTTCGGCACGCCTTTGTAACGCATGGCAAAAAGCCTCCAGTGGAACTCGCAGGCAGCCTGAGCTTCCTCGTCCCTCCAAAGGTCAAACGGTTCCTTGACGCTCTGGTTCACACTGAAACCTGGCGCCCTGTGGAAACAGAGGTTCAGGTGGATTCCGTACTTCTTGCCGAGTGCAACTACGTCATCAATCTCGACCAGAGTCTTCTCGTCGATTTTGTAGGGGTCCTCGTCCAGTATCCAGCAGTGGTAGTCCATCGGGAGTCGGAAGAAGTTGAACCCCCACTCAGCTGCACGCTTGAAATCGATTTCCTCGAACGGATCGTTCATGTAAAACTTTTCTAAAACGTTGAAGCCATACCAGATCGGCAAAGATTCAACCATACCCTCACCAAAACATCATATATCCTTACTATCTTTAAAAAAAGCTTTTAGGCTTACCGTGTGTTCAGGCGAGAAAAACCTTGTTGCATGGATAATGAATTCTTAATGCTTAAATATTCATGGAAAAGGCTATTTAGTATGCTCTGTATGGGAAATCAGTTGAATTCACACAATACTTTATCTTTATTAAGAGAATATGATTAGAGAGATTAACTCGACAAAAGGAGGCACGGAGAATGGTCATAGCCCAGGGTCAAGAGATAAAGAAGGTGTCTGGTCAAGGTCCCATGTGGATTGCAGGCAGAGTCATTACAATAATAGGCGGTATTGCCTTCGTTTACGTCTTTATTTTTTGGTATTTTCTCAGAGCCATCAATTCGCCTGATGCATTTTTGGATTGGATTGTGACTAGTGAAGGAATCCAAAAAGTATTGATCGATTATATTCCCATAATAATTGTGATTTCAATCGGCAGCTACATGCAACAATCATCAATAGGGAGAAGGACAAAACGGCAAGACCAAATGATTGGTTTTCTCAAAACGTATGGAAGAATCTCTCTTCCAGAACTTGCTTCACGAATGGGTATGACCGCTGAAGAAGTGGAAAAGGAATTGACGATGATTCGGTCCGAACGGAACGTAATCTTCACTATAAGTAACGGATTTGTCATCATGCCTGAATCCGTAACTGGTGAACCATCTAAAAAAGTAGAATTCAAAGAGGTTGAAAGAATAACGAGGGAGATCGCTACAACTCAATGTAAATACTGTGGAAGCGTAATACCCGTCAACAGCATCAAATGTCCAAACTGTGGAGCCAACTTATCCTGAAATTAAGGTTTCGCGGGTCGATGAGGATATAGCATACACTAGATACAGTTTATGTACGATATTTCCAACTTTATTCGGCTGTCTATCTGTATCTAAATAAAGAAGAAGAAAAAGAATAAAAAATAACCCCAAACCCGACCCACTCTCTTTCATCCTCTATCTCTGACAACGAACAAACAATTAATTAAACAAAGATATATCTAGAAATAAACAAGAAAAAAATTTAATTCCTCCTCCTATCTGCATTAGCCAAAGGAATGACTTATCAGATTGTAAAGAAACCTAAATGTGAGATATGTAAGTTATTGAGATATCATGTAGCCTTAGAATGGAATAAAAAACTTGGAGATTGGAAGAAGTCAATATGACAATAGTTGCAGTATCTGGAGGATTTGATCCAGTACATATAGGGCATATTTTGCATTTCAAAGAGGCTAAGAGTCTAGGAGACTATTTGCTAGTAATTCTCCATTCTGACCAATGGCTAATAAACAAGAAAGGTTTTGTCTTCTTGCCCTATGAAGAGAGAAAGGTGATACTGGAATCAATTAGATATGTTGATGAAGTTGTTCCAGCAGTAGATGACGATCCAAGCGTTTACAAATCTCTAGAATACTTCAAGCCAGACATTTTTGCCAAGGGCGGAGACCGTACAGAAGGAAACCTGCCCAAATGCGAGTTGGACATCTGCAGGAAGCACAATATCAAGATAGTCTATGGAGTTGGAGGCAAGAAAATCCAATCAAGTTCAGAATTGGTAAGAAATCTTAAGAGAAAAAGAAATGTCTGAAACTGATTGCTTGTAATTGGAGCTAGCTGGATTCCTCGGTTGATAATAATAAGAAGTTGATGGTAATGTTTGTTTGGCGAGAGATAGCTTATCTATTTAAAGCAAGAATGATAACGATAGAATGAATTAGAATGTCAAAAGACTCTTCTAAATCTGGAGAGGGGGCACTTTACGAACCAATTAAGAAACATCTGGCAAGAGTATTAGGGTACTATATCGAAAAAGATAAAAAGCCACGCTTTCAGAGTCGCCCCTTTGAATTTGAAGATAATCCGTATTTAGAAATTGCTGCAAGTGGAAAAATCTCTGAAACTCTAAAAAAGGAATTTGATGATGAAACATTTCTCACATTGGGGTCTGAGGGTAAGTTCCCCGACATAATGGGATTTGTAAAGAGAAAAGAATCAGGACCTAAAGAACTAATAACTGTTGAAATAAAGAATCAGCCCATTAAACTTATGCATATTTTTCAAGCACAACTATACCAAGTAATATTTAACTCGACTCTCGGTTTTCTTATTTCACCAAAAGGAATTACTGAGGAAAGAGTACGATTCATAACCTCTCCAACTGGCAAATTTATAAGAGGAAGAGTCATTATTCTGCAATTCAATGATAATATTTACGGAAAACCAATTTTCGAATGTAATCCAAGACTGAGAGATGTTGTTCCAGAGTCTTTAAGGAAACACTTTGAATTGTCAGATAAGAAATAGTGCACGCTTTCCTCATCGTTTGGGTTTAGGGATTAATTATAATTTTTCAGAGTTTCTGTTATGATATACCTTTGATTGATTTGTTGATTGGTTGATTGATTAGTTAGTTGTTTACTTCCCTCAGTGTGAGTGAGGATGCGAGAATGCGAGAACGTGGAGGCGTTAGCCAGTACGCCAGCGCGCTTGGGATTTAAATTTTTATGCACACACACAAAAAAAATATTTGGGTTTCCTACAAAATAGTGTTATAAGACTTAATTTTTATGTCTTAATTTTTAGCAAAAGTAGAAATAACGACTTTTTCCAGCTTTTAACGGTGAAGGTTTTGGGAACATTCTACCCCTTCGCAACGGACGCAACCTTCACAGCACAAATACACTACTTACTAGACGCAAGCATGATTAGAAGAGAAAGCCGAGGAATCTACGTCATAACAGAAAAGGGCAGACAATACCTGAAAATCATGTCCTAATTAAAAGATTTGTGTGCATTTATAGTAGTTCAAATGATAATAGAAAGTGAGTGGGATGCAGAAGAAAAAAACAACCTTACTTGCAGTAATTTTGCTGGAAATACTACTAACATCAATGTTTGATTGTAGGTTGCTTTGTAGAGCTGAAGATCAGACTAGGTACTCAATGGGTGTAGATAAGAGAATAGAGCTTCTTTCTGCTGTTCAGCTTTTCACGAGTTGGATTGAAACAGGTATTTGGCGAGAAAATTATCAGTACAAACAGGATATGCTGAATTATTTTCAACCATACAGCAACCATGAGGCTGTGACCATCTGCAATGAGCTGATTACACAATATGGTTTTTCTTATGATGCTCCCGTCGAGTTGATGTTTCATCTTTCAAACCCTCCTGAACTGGAAATAGTTGTTCCTTTTTCAGAGTACCTGATTTCACGTGCAGGAAACGCCTCAATACTTGAGGATTTTGTTAAGGCACTAAGGAGCTTCTGTATAGAATCAAATTTTGATGATTTCTGGCAGTCCCACCATGATTTTTACAGTGATGTTGAAGAGCGTGCCTCCATTAATATTGATTTAAAAGGCACTGTCCAAAAATTGGAAAGTTATTTCAAGACACAACAACATGAATACCATGTCGTTTTAGCTCCTGTTTTCCTCGGAAGTTATGGACCGCGAGTGTCGGCAAACGATTCTTTTAATGTCTATTCTGTTTTGTCCCCTATGAGAATAGAGGAGAATGTACCAATTTTTGGGGGAGCTTTATTTCATGAGTTTGCTCACAGTTTTGTAAATCCCATTACTGAAGAATTTCAAGACGAATTTATTGATCCCGAGAGACTTTATGAACCAATCAAGACTGCAATGAGTGCTATGGCATACGACAGATGGGACACAATGATAAACGAACATATCATAAGAGCCATAGAAATAATAGTTTATAACAATACACAAGATATCGCCTATCAAGAACAGATAGGATTCATATACATAAGACCGCTCATCAATTGCCTCTCCGAATATAACAGCAGTTACGAATCTTTTCGAGACTTCTACCCGAATATAATTAAATTATTTAACGACCTTGCTGAAAATCAGCGACCCTTCATTGAAACTCCTACAGGAATAGCAACAATATCTGGCGGAGTCATAGCCATCATTGCAGCTATCGTCTTCATTATTCTGAGAAGAAAAAAGCCATAATCTGACCGAAAAACACCGAGAAGAGAATGGACGAGAAGGGAAACACTTTGAATTTTGTACACATCGCGCGCTAATAGAATGGGTAGACTAGCTAGCTCTATTGGTTCAGCTTCAAGAGCAAATAATTCAACTCAGTAATTACCGTTGAATTGTGTGTGTGCATTAAAATTTAGTGCTTATTTCTCTATTTCCTTGATTTCCTTGCCAGAACCAGAAAAGAGGCTAAAAAGGTATTACCTTTTTTACTATAATAATAATCATAATCTATAATAATGATTATAATTACGCACGTACCTTTCCCCCTTGAGGGGGAGAGGTGAGACACGAAGTGTCTCGGAGAGAGGGTGTTGACCCTGCTTTTTCCAGAATCATCTAGGTATTTTCCTGCTGAGCCACGAGCGAACTAGCGAGTGGCTACCACATCAAGCAGATTCCTGCTTGGTTATCACATTTCCAGATTCAACCCATAATCATTTCACTTGTTTTTTTTTGTGTGTGCTTTAAATTTTAATACCAAACTAAAAATGTTCTCTTTTTAAAATACTTGTACAATTTGAGTTGGCTAGATTAGTTGTTTGATGCACGCCTCTATTTTACGAGTTTTTGTCCGCATTTTATGCAGTAATTTGAAATTCTGGAATTTTGGGCTCCGCAATATCCGCAGAAAATCGTGGACCCATCGTATGCAGGAAGCATCTCACTGTATGGTGGTCTTTCGGATAGTTCCTCGGCTCTGGCTCGCGTTTCCTCGGGCTTTATGAAGACAAGTCCTTTTTTGACAAGCTGCTCAAAGTATATGCTCAGCGACGTCTCGGCTTCGCTCACACTCATCACATATTTTTCGTGCAGGATTCGGGCGATGTCCTCAACGGTGTTCCTTCCGTCGCACGCCTCCCACACGGTTGCCCCGATATTGTCTAAGCTGATTTTCTTCCCCCGCGTGTATATCGTGACGCCCTTCTTTGTTTCCTTCCAGCTGACGTAGGGGTTTCGGGCTGGTTTTGCTTTAAGAAAGCCGCTTCCAAAGTACATGGATTTGTGTTCCGCAGCTCTATCCAAAACACTGGACCTCTATCTCTCTCAATAATATAATTTTGTTAACTTTTGCACATTATTATTCAAATATCCTTTGCATCATGTGTACGTCCAGCAGTTTTCCGAATTTTCTGCCCACTTCCTTCATGGTTCCGACGTGTTCGAAGCCGAAAGCCTCGTGCAGGCGGACGCTTACCTCGTTGGACTCTGCGATGCGGGCGACGACAGTGTGCAAGCCTGCCTTCTTTCCTTGGTCGAGGATTTCCCGCATGAGACTTTTGCCTATCCCTTTTCCTTGGTGTTCCTCTTTCACGTAGACGGAGACCTCAGCAGTGTCCGAATAGGCGCACCTGCCTGACCACCTGCTTAGCGACGCCCAGCCCACAATGGTGCCGTCTTGTTTAGCGACCAGAATGGGATGTTTGGAGTCGTGGCTTTCGAACCATGGCTTCTGCTCCTCAACCGTTTTAGGTTCAGTGTCAAACGTAGCCACGGTTTTCAATATCGCTTCGTTGTAGATTTTGGTTATTGCAGCCAGATCATTCATTGTTGCTTTTCTGATCGTTAACATGCAACTGCCAGCAATCACGAATAATGTTTCTTTTCATCTAAAGCTACGTTAAACCCTTTCCCTTTTTCGGAAAACCTGTTTTGAGGGTCTGTCCGTCGTGAGTTCCTCATCTTGCTTCAGGCTCTTTCGGGTACGTCATCCCCTCAACGGAACAAACGTGCATTAAACATAAAAACGTTCCACAAATGACCCCAAAAGCAAAAAAACATTTTCAAAGCCCAGTTTGCGCCCCAAAACAACAGAACAGGTGCGCCACAAATCAGACGGGTCTCGCACGATTTGTTGTTCAAACAAAAAAATCTAATGTTGAACAAATCAGACCTATCTGGAATCGCATAAAAACAATGTTTTTTGGTAGGCCACAATGCTGATTTATCACCTTGCGGTCAATAAATGACGGGTAAAAAGGACGCTCGAAGCAATCGCGTAACATAACAATTAAGGTTGTTTATGGAAAATCTTTAAAAGGCAATGTTTACTATGAAAGATGTATTCGAGGGAAAAAACGTGAGTCCAAAAAAGAAGGCTCCAAAAACCGAACAAAAACCACAGAACTCGACTGCAATGAAAATCGGTTCAATAAAATTCCCAGTCGGCGAAGCATTCCGTTTCTCTCTAGAAAGCATTAGGAAACGGTTCACACGAGCCCTCATCACGGCGTTCTCTGTGCTGTTAGGCATCGCCTTCATGGTCACAATATTGACGATGGGCACAATCCTCCCAAGCGTGGGACAGATTCCTCCCGCACAATACCAAACGTGGATGGTCATCATCGCCCTCCTCGTGTGCGGCGTCGGAATCGTGAACTCGATGCTGATGTCCGTCACCGAAAGATACAAGGAAATCGGAACAATAAAGTGCCTAGGCGCAACAGACATGAACGTCCTCCAAATATTCCTGATCGAAGCGTTGCTGCTTGGAGTATTAGGCGGCGTAATAGGATCATGCGCAGGCTGGATAGCCACAATCGTAATATTCGGAATCCAGTTCACCTTCCCCGCGGTCTTAGCAGCAGCCAACCTCCTACCCTACGCCACGTACATAGGCGAAGGCATAGCAATAGCCTCGCTACTGAGCGTAGCTGCAGCAGCTTATCCTGCAGTGTATGCTGCGAGACTGAATCCAGCAGAAGCACTGAGATACGAAATATAGAAACCCGGAGCGACAACAAAAGAAGCTCGTCGCTCTTCAATCCTTTTGTTTCAGGAAAAATTCCGTAGTTAACTTTTTTCAGCCTTTCTTATTCAGCTGCTCTCACGTAAACTTCAGCTCTAGTCTCGTAGCGGTCGACAATCCCGTCGCGGAGGTACAAAATTCGGTCGCTGACGTCAATCATCTTCAAGTCGTGAGTAGCAGCGATAATGGTGACCCCTTTCTCTTTGTTCATCTCCCTCAGCAAAGTGATTATTTCTAGCCCAGTGTGAAGGTCAAGGTTCCCCGTGGGCTCGTCAGCAAGCACGATAACAGGATTGTTCGCCAAAGCCCGCGCAATGGCCACACGCTGCTGCTGGCCGCCGCTTAGCTCCGCAGGTTTATGAGACATTCTTTCTCCAAGCCCAACGCTCTCAAGAATCTCGCGTCCTCTCCTATTCCTCTCGTCGCTGTCTACTCCAGCGAAAATCATGGGCAACGTAACGTTTTCCATTGCTGTTAAAACAGGAATGAGGTTGAAGGTTTGGAAGATGTAACCAATCTTTCGGCATCTCAGCCACGCCAGTTCGTATGCGTCGAGCTTCGCGATGTCCACGCCGTCGATGAAGACTCTTCCACGCGTGGGCCTGTCGATTCCGCCCACCATGTTGAAAAGAGTGGTCTTACCGGAACCCGAAGGACCCATGATCGAAATGTATTCGCCCCGTTTGATTCTGATGTTGACGCCGT
>CAZRIK010000037.1:0-17155 GCA_964600125.1 uncultured Candidatus Bathyarchaeia archaeon | reverse complement strand
TAGGGCATCACCTTGGTAAGGTGGAGACCGCGGGTTCAAATCCCGCCTGAGGCTCCATCACCTCATTCTCTTGTTCCCATTATGACAAGTAGTTATATGGTCTAAAGATTTCGTCGTGCCCGAGTGTCCACTTTCACTTAAAGCATAATCATAAAAAAGTGTTACAATAAGTTTTAATATGAATGTTCGGAAATAATGTTGTCATGGAGGTTGTTTTTTGATTCTTGAAAAATATTCGGGCTGGCTAACAGGCACGGGATTGCTGCTTCTGTTTTCTGTTGCCTTTTTTCCTCAAAGCTTCCAAATCGTTATAAACTGGTTCGGACCAGTCGTAGGACAAAACCTGACGCCGATCTTAATGATTGCCTTCATTCTACTTGCTTCGGGAATAAAGTACCCAACGGTGCTAGTGGCCTACGCCGTTTCGGGGTTTGCCTGTGGCGCCGTGGGAAGAGGTGGGATAAAGAGGTCTCTTCTCCTTGCGCTCGCGGCATACTTCACCATCTTCCTCATCCTCGGAGCCAACATTTACCCGATGCTCACAATGTTCAGCTCTTTCAGCTCCACAAGCATGCCCAGCCCTCCTCCTGGCACGTCACTGATTGACCTTCTGTCGCTTCCACTTGTGTCGGACATGGCGTCTACGCTTATTGAAAGCATGTTCAGCGGGGGACAAGGCGGAATGCAGGGCGGGGTGCAGGCGATTTATTTGTCAATCGCCATAATCGTGCTGACCAGCTTAGCCATAAACTTGGTGACTCTTTGCCTATCAAGCGTTTTCGGTGGCTTAACAACCTCGAAGATTATTCCAAGGTTCAGAAAAGGAAAAACCACTCCGTTAGGACAGAGCCCGAACACGAAATTGCTGGCACTCAGCATCCTAAGCCTAACGCTTTTTTCGCAGATGCCCCTTGTTTCATGCAGCACAAACAGACCCGTTAACAGCGCTTCCGCAGGCATCTTTGTCGCCCAAGATTTAGGCGGACTCTTCGGCATGGGAAGCGGAGAGTTCCTGCTGGGTCAGATTCAAGACGACGGAGGATTGTCGTTCATCTACGCAAACTTAGGTCTGGACCTCACGGCGACGGGCATAACGCTGTCAGCCGAGGACCTTCAAGGCGTCATGCTCGCAGGATTCGCGGTCAGAAGCGGAGACGTAACAGGCTTGCCCGCCGAGCTGCAACAGATTCTTCTTATGCTTCCGAACCAAGGGTTCTTCGTCTTGACCAGCGGAGAAGACACAGAAACGGCGGAAGCCCAAAGCCAAAACATCGCGTCTGAGTTTGAAGCAGCGTTAGGGGTGACCTTCAGCGAACCCTCATTCTTTCAGATACCTATGGGCGAACAACAGTTCTTCATCGTAGCCTACAACACCCCCGCAGGCATGACGGTCGACGATGGTTACGACGCGTTCAACTCTCTGCTTCCTGCCGACGGCATTTCGCCCCTTTTGTCGCCAGACAGCGTCGGTTCAAGACCCTTCATCGCGTTGGTGGGCGTGATAAACCCAGAAGCAATGGGTGGAGGCGGAGCAGGAGGCACTGGTGGCACAATCGGTTTCGCAGTGAATTTTGTGGAATGGAACCAAAGCTATTTCTCGGGAACCTCGTCCTTCGATTTTAGCCTCCAGCAAACACTGGGATACACTGGCACAATTTCATCGAACCTGCCTAACGGCTCCTACATAGCGGTTACGCTTCCCCAAACCATAGACATAAGCAGTTTAACCGTCAACCTCGACGAAGCCGAAATCCATGACAACACAATAGTATTACAAGTAAATCCAGGAGACTCCTATGCTGACCTGAGAATCGGTTTCGTAGCAAGGTTCCCCCCAAACGTGGCAGTAACGAAAAGTGTTTCACCTTCAACAACGAACGCTGGCGGAACCGTCACAGTCACAGTCGAAGTCCATAATCTGGGAGACACAGCCGTAAACAACGTCGAAGTCGACGATTCCGACACGGTTGGCACTTACCAACTTACCGCAGACGTAGTTTCAGGCTTAACAAGCGGCTATTGGGCTCAACTTGACCCAAACGGGATACGAACAATCACCTACACCGTTAAAGTAACAGCAAACGGCGTATACACGCTGGAGCCTGCGACAGTAACGTACTCAGACGAATACGGCGATTACACAAAAACCTCTGAAACGACAGTAATCACATCAAACTTTGAGATAGGAAAATACCTTGGGAATCTATTCGAAGACCAGACTTTCACGGTAAACCCCTTTATGCTTATTTTGCTGCTAGCTTTGATACTTCCACCAGCTGTCACCGCAATAAGAATCTTGACAAGGAAAAAGCCTGCAGAACCCCCTCCTCCACTACCACCGCCGCCACCGCCAACAGAAGCACCAATACAACCACAATAGCGAGAATTTTTTCATTCGGATAATCCAAACCAATAGACGATAGAACGCGCCCTTTTTTTGTCACACAAACGGAAAACTCGAATGTCACACAAAACAGACAGCCTACAGAAGCCACCTTCTTTCGAAACCTTTAACAGTTTAAAGAAGGTTGCTCTTTGGATTGTAGGAGAATAAAAATGTGCTGCTGCTGGTCGACATTGTCATCTTAATTCTCTTGGGATTCCTAGTAGGCATCATTGCATCAATGACAGGCATAGGCGGCGGCACCTTCATCGTCCCTGCCCTTTCGATAATCTACGTCTTCACCTCCCAGGAAGCTGTGGGAACAAGCCTAGCAGTCATCGTCTTCACTTCCCTTGCATCTGCATACGCATATTCACGACAAAAACGGATAGACTACAAAATTGGCGCAGTCTCAGCAGCCTCTACAGTTCCCGGAGCTGTTTTAGGAGCTTACGCGACAACCCTTGTCTCAAGCAGCTTGCTGGCGATAATTTTTTCGTTTTTCCTGATATTTGTGGCATCAAGTATGCTCGTTAATTTTCACGTTCCATTCCCCAAGATAACGAAAATTTCGAGAATCTGGCATCAGAATCTCACTGATTCGGAAGGAAAAAAGTTCGAGTATGACACGAACATCGTCCTAGCCTTCGTTTTGTCCTTCTTCGGAGGGCTGTCATCCGGGCTACTGGGCATAGGCGGCGGCGCACTGATGGTTCCTATTCTTAACCTCGCAGCAGGCATTCCCATTCACTTAACCGTCGCAACGTCAATGTTCATCATGATTTTCACAAGCGTCGCAGGCGTGTTGACGCATATGCAGCTCAACAACGTGAGGTTAGAGTACTCAGCATACATAGCAATAGGAGTCATCTTCGGCACGCAACTGGGCGCCAGAATAGCCAAAAAATCTTCAGGAAAACTGCTGAAAAAAGCTTTCAGCCTAGTCACGCTCATCGTGAGCATAAGGCTTCTCATAAATTCATTCTAACGTATTATACGAATCGTTACTTGTTTTTTCTTTCAAGCATCCGGTCAATGTAAGGTTTCAGCTTCTCGTTTTCAGCCTTAATCTTTTCCTTGCCAATTTCGTTGAGCCTTTCAGTCATGTCTCTGACCACTTGAGCGAACTTGATGCCTTCAGCCGCCGAAACATATTCAACTCTGAACCTATCAGGTGTTACTCCGAGCTTCTGCAGCATGGTCGCCAGCGTTTCCATGCGTGCCTTCATCTTCCAGTTCCCGTCAATGTAGTGGCAATCGTAAGGAATGTGACAGGCTCCGACCAGAACCATACCAGCGCCTTTTCGGAACGCTTCAAGAACAAAGTCTCGGTCAACCCGCCCCGAACACATGACCTTGATTATTCTGATGTTTGTGGGATACTCGAAACGGCTTGTCCCAGCCAAGTCCGCACCTGCATAAGAGCACCAGTTGCAGCAAATCCCCAAAATCTTGTTTTCAGGATTCTCCTCTAAAGCCGCGTCTATCTGAGCCAAAATCTGAGCGTCAGTGAAGTGCATCTGCGTGATTGCGTCAACTGGGCACTCGGCAACGCAAATACCGCAACCGTGGCACTTTGCTGCGACAACCTCCGCTGGCTTGTTAGGTTCAACCTGGATGGCGCTATATGGGCACTTTGTTGCACAAATTCCGCATTTAACCTTCGTGTTCCGACACTTTTCTGGGTCAACAACGGACACTATCGGTTCAATCTTGACAGTGGACTTGGAAAGAACCGTCGCTGCCCGCGCTGCTGCCCCGCTGCCTTGAGCAACACTGTACGGTATGTCCTTCGGTCCTTGGCAAGCTCCAGCCAAAAATATTCCGTCAACCGCCGTGTCAAGGGGCTTAAGCTTCGGATGGCTCTCCATGAAGAACCCGTCCATACCACGGGTAACGTTGAGGACTCTTGAGACTTCCCCAGCGTCTCCGCACGACTTGGCTGCAGTTGCCAAGACGACCATCTCAGCTTCTAGCTCAATGGGTTCACCGAGCAACGTGTCTTCCGTGCGGATAATGAGGTTCTTTTTCGTCGTTTCAAGGACTTTGGACACTCGACCTCTGACGAAGTTCACTCCCATTTCCCTGGCTCTCGCGTAGAATTCTTCGTATCCCTTAAAATTTGTCCGCATGTCGATGTAGAAAACGTAAACTTCGACATCTTGTCCATAATGCTCCTTCAGCTGAACAGCGTGCTTAAGGGTGTACATGCAGCAGAAGCCTGAACAATACGGGTATTTTTCTACATCACGGGAGCCTACGCACTGAACCAGCGCCACGACTTTTGGCTGTTTGCCGTCCGAAGCCCTGATGACTTGACCATTAGTTGGTCCAGCTGCGAGAATGAGCCTTTCAAACTCCAAACTTGTCAAGACATTGTTGTATTTTCCGTACCCGTAGACGTTGCCTTCTTCTGGCAGGTAAATGTCGTAACCCGTGGCAACGATTATGGTGCCAACTTCCACCTCAACCTCTTTAGGTTCAAGGCTGAAGTCAATGGCTTGGCGGTCTCCGCAAGCGTCAACGCACTTGAAGCATTCGATGCAGTAGTCTTTGTTTACAGAATAAATCAGGGGAACAGCTTGATCGAAAGGAGCCGAAATCGCTTTTCTTACGCCCATGTTCATGTCCCAATCGTTCGGGAACTCTATGGGGCAAACGTCTCGGCATTCTCCGCAGCCAGTGCAGTTCTCTTCTTTGACATATCGAGGTCGTTTCCTGAGTTTGACCTTGAAGTTTCCCACGAATCCTTCGACGCTGACTATGTCCGTGAAAGAGAAAATTTCGATGTTCGGGTGGCGGGAAACGTCAACCATCTTCGGACCTTCGATGCAGATGGAACAATCCAACGTCGGAAACGTCTTGTCCAGCTGAGCCATGTGCCCACCGATGCTTTCCTTCTTTTCCACCAAGTAAACCTTGAAGCCCATCTCAGCCAAGTCAAGAGCAGCGTTCATGCCAGCTATTCCGCCGCCTAAGATCAGCGCCTTGTTTGTGACTGGAACCTCGATTGGCTGCAAGGGTCCGAGAAGCCTAGCTTTCGCAACAGCAATTTTGACTATCTCTTTGGCTTTCTGGGTTGCTTCCTCAGGTTTGCTGGGGTGGCACCATGAACAGTGCTCCCGAATGTTGGCCATCTCGAAAAGGTACGGGTTCAACCCAGCCTCAGCGACTGTCCGACGGAAAGTGAACTCGTGCATCCTCGGCGAACAGGCAGCAACAACAACACGGTTAAGGTTCTGGTCCTTTATGGCTTTACGTATCTCTTCCTGCCCAGGGTCGGAACAGGTGTAACGGTTGTGAACCGCGTAGACAACGTCAGGAAGAGTCCGCGCATACTCGGTGACCGCTTCAACGTCCACTGTCCCCGCTATGTTAAGGCCGCAGTGGCACACGAAGACTCCTATCCTTGGATTTTGGGACACTTGTCTGGTCATCTCAGCTGAAACGTTTCTTTATTGTCTCACGGACCTTCATGGACGACTTGCTTCTCAGTTCCTTGGTTACCTCATTGACGGTTGTGAGTTTTTCAAGCGCTTTGTTCCACGCTCCCGAATGCACTGGCATATGGTATACTGAAAACCTTTGGAGAACCAGTGCGTTTTCAACGGGGCAAACTGCTTTGCAGGCTCCGCAATAGATGCAGTGTTTTTCGTTAACTTCGACTTTACCATTATCTGAAAAAATTAAAACTTCAGGCACGGGGCAAACGTCAACACAGTCATGGCAGTTCTCGGGACACTTCTCTTTGTTTATTGCCATTGAGCCCGAGAAAATCTTCCTCGTTACAATGGCTCCTTTTGGGCATTTGACCTCGCACAATTGGCAGCCTGGACAGTGTTCTTTGTCAACTTGAACTTGCATACGACCCGAAGCCTTGTCGGACGTGACCTTTATGAGTTTAAATGGGCACGATTCTTCGCATTTTGTGCAGTCAACTGGACATTTTGACTCGTCAACTGTCACTTCGTGGATGACCTGCGGGAAAGCCTCCTTCTCGAGAACAGGCACCCATTTGTTACCATTCATTGTCAAAGTGAGGGCGCCAAATGGACATATTGCAGTGCAGATTCCGCAGAAGGAGCATTTGGTCTCATCTATGTTAACTACGGATTTGCTCAGTTTCTTGCCTTCCACCTTTGGCGATTTCTCGACAGTTATTGCTTCCCGCGGACAGGCGATTCTGCAAATTTCGCACTCGACGCATTTTTCGTTGTCAAGAATGAGCGAGTACCGTTTTGTGTACATGATTCGCTCTACAAGTAGTTTTTCTTGAGTGCGTCTTCTTGAGAGCTGCATAACCATGAGCTTGTCTTCCGTAAGCTCTTTCAACTAAGCCTTCCTGATTGCGGAAGTTTACGAATATTATTGGGCTCTCTAATAAGAACTTTATGATTTATAGTAAAATCAATGAAGACGCCACTCACAATATAAAAAAAGATTTTACTATTTTTAGGTCTCAAAGAATTTGTTTTATTGAGTACATGAATATATTTTTATACATATATGCTGTATTTTTTATCTGTGGGAGACATATGCCTTTCTACCAAAAAATCGACCCTAAAACAGAATCAGGCAAACGTACATTAGAACGGTTGCTGCTTTTAAGAGAAACCTTGAAGCAGGAAATTCCGGAGAGGACTCAAAAGGAAACCTTACTTCTTGCAACATGGAATATCAGGGAGTTTGACAGCCCAAAATTTGATAATAGAATGGATGAAGCAATCTACTACTTGGCTGAGATAATCGACCACTTCGACCTTGTGGCTGTCCAAGAAGTCTACAAAAACCTAAATGGACTAGAAAGATTAATGGAAATTTTAGGCAGCAAATGGGAATACATCTTCACAGATACAACAGAAGGTCGCCAAGGCAACAAGGAAAGGATAGCGTTCCTTTACGATTCACGAAAAGTCGCTTTCGGAGGACTAGCTGGCGAGATTGTTTTACCAGCAGTTGATGGGAAACCAGTCACCCAATTAGCCCGCACCCCTTTCATCTGCGGTTTCAAGTCAGGCTGGACCAAGTTCATGTTAGCAACTGTGCACATCCTTTGGGGAGGAGAGGAAGCTAATCCTGCCGCTCGGGTCAACGAAATCCGTCAGGTAGCACAGTTTCTAAAGGCACGAACATTGGATGAGACAGCTTGGGCACGCAACCTGATTCTGCTCGGAGATTTTAACATTTTTGCGCCTGACAACGACACGTTCAAGGAGCTCATGAAAGCGGAATTTATTATACCTGAGCAACTGCAAAAATTACCGTCTAATGCATTAAAAAACAGACACTATGACCAAATAGCGTTCAGAACACGGGAAGGCAGCTTGGATAGAACGGGTAATGCTGGCGTGTTCGACTTCTTCAGGATTGTCTACCGAGACGATGATGAAACATTGTATGTGTCTAACATGCCAATCTACAAAGACCAAAAATCCTGCTACGAGTACGATGATAACGGAAAAGGACGCTCACCTCTAGGCAAAACAAGGTATTACAGAGAATGGCGTACGCACCAAATGTCAGACCACTTTCCAATGTGGGTCGAACTCAAAATTGATTATTCAGACGAATACCTAAAGTCCAGACTAGGCAGTCAACCTAGCTAACTAAAGAAAATATTGATGAAACTAATGCTGCTGATTCTTATTCAGAAAATGCGTAGTTACAGCTTTAATTCCAAACTGTTGCTTGTGAGAAAGTCTGATTGTTTTAGGAGTGTTCGCCAGGCGCCTTTGGGTAGCCTTCGTCTTCCAATTGAATGGTGGTGTGGTCTATTCCGAACTCTTCTTTAAGAACGTGAATCAACAACCACGTGATGTTCTTTTTGTCTACGTTTTCTTCAACAACAACGTGACCGCTCATTATGCACATTTTCGACGGCGAAATGCACCAAACGTGAAGGTCGTGGACTTCCTTTACGCCTTTAACCTCCAAAATTCTCTTTTCAATGTCGTTAAGGCTCATATGCGAAGGGACACCCTCGAGAAGAACATTTATGGATTCCTTGACGATTTTTCCCGAGCTGTATAGAATCAGAACGCCAATTAGCACGCTGATTAATGCGTCAGCTTGGTACCATCCTGTAAAAAACATGATGATTCCTGCAAGGATTGCGCCTACTGAGCCTAAACCGTCGGAAATTACGTGCAATGTAGCGCCTTTAATGTTCAAGCTTTCGTCGCCAGCCCTTGAAAGAATGGCTGCAGATAATCCGTTAGACAGAAGACCGAAGACAGCGATGATGAGCATGTTGAAGCTCATGACTTCAGAAGGCTGCTGAAACCGTTCAAAAGCTTCGTAGAACACATAGAAAACAACGACCCACAACAGTACTCCCTGCAAAAAAGCTGCCAAAATCTCCGCCCGGTAATAACCATAAGTCCTTTTGTTTGTTTCTGGCTTTTGAGCAATCCAAGCAGCAATCATCGAAAAAGCTAGGGCAAAAGCATCGTTCAACATGTGCCAAGCATCGGTTAATAGGGCAAGACTGTTTGTCAAGGAACTTCCAATTAGCTCAACAAAGAAGAAACCCAGTGTAACAACTAAGGCTGCTCCGAGGTAAATTATGTTCATAGAAGTTTTCTTGTGCTCATCCATTACATTGATCGTTCACAAATATAATAAAAAAGGCTAATAAACATCATGATTCATAAAACCAGTTAAACGTTCACAAGTGAAAACATGAAAAAACTTGGTTTAATCGTCAATCCTATTGCAGGCATGGGCGGAGCAGTCGGTCTGAAAGGAACCGATGGCAGGGAAATTCTTGAAAAAGCTAGGAATCTCGGCGCAAAACTGATAGCGCCAAAAAGAGCTGAATTATTTCTTTCTTTTTTGAAGCCAGTGAAAAACGAAATCCAAATCATAGCTGCTGCGGGTATGATGGGAGCTTCCGAAGCCAAAAACATGGGATTCAAGTGCAGCATTTTTGGTGAAGCAAAAGATGAAACAAGCGCCATAGACACCAAGAATACAGCAAAAAAAATGTTGAATGAAGGCGTGGACCTGCTTGTTTTCTGCGGAGGAGACGGAACAGCCAGAAACATAATGGACGTTGTCGACGCCCATCTTCCTGTCTTAGGCGTGCCAACAGGCGTCAAAATGCACAGCGCAGTGTTCGCCTTTAATCCTGAATCCGCAGCCAGCATAACATACCGTTTTCTTTTCGACAGGCTCCCCTTGAGAGAAGCCGAGGTTATGGACATTGATGAGGAAGCTTTCCGAAATGGAAGAGTCTCAGCGAGGCTTTACGGTTACGTCACAACCCCTTACGAGCCAAATTTGGTTCAAAGCATGAAAGTCGCCAGCCCAGTAACAGAGGATGAACTGCGGAACCAAGCTGCCATAGCAGTTTACTTTATTGAAAAAATCATGGCTCAAGACGTCGTATACATTGTTGGTCCAGGAACGACCACTCGTATCATAACTGATTTGCTTGAGGAAAAAAAGACCCTTCTCGGAGTAGACCTACTCTATAACAGAAAGATTATAGTTTATGATGCGAACGAAAACGAAATCCTGAAAAGAATACATAATAGAATTGCAAAGATTGTCGTAACGCCGATAGGAGGGCAAGGATTCATTTTTGGCAGAGGAAACCAACAGATCAGTTCATCTGTCATCAGGCAAGTCGGCACAAAAAACATCGTAGTCATAGCCACAAAAAGTAAGCTCAGGCAACTAGAAAATCTGAGAGTCGACACTGGAGATTCCTTACTAGATAAAGAGATTCGTGGCCAAATTAACGTAGTGGCAGACTACGGAGAACAATATTCGATGATGATCAAATAGTGAACTGTTTATTAAAAAATTTTGGATACAAAAAATATCCTAAAAATAATATCTTAAGATTGCGTTATGGATTTGGGTTATGGGTATTTTTAATGACCAAATTATTAAAAGTACCTACACATTTTCTAAAAAAAATATTAATACTGGCTTAATACATGGCATACCGCTGAAAAATGGTATACGATGTATAAAAATATTTTTCATAAGAATTTATGGTGTACAATGATTATAAATTTGGTCCAAAAAAAGACTGAAAAAAGGAATGTTTCGATTAATGATATTTAAGACATTTTAAATGTCCATTTCCACCAATAAAGTTCAAGCCAATATCGGTAAAATCGTGAAAATGTTAAAAAATCATATAAGTTTGAAAAAATATAGATACGCACTGTGTTGTATGCCAGAAATAGTGTATCACAGTCTTCGATTCTTTGATGATGGTGTTTAACGATTTTAAGGTAAGGAAGGGAACTCATGGCAAAAATCGTAAACAGACAAGAATTGTTGGACGACGCTTTCTCATCCGCAAACAGGAAAGCGAGAGAAATTGTTTTGGATGCCATTGAATCGTTACTTGATGAGGTTGACCCCCAAAAAGTCGTAAAGTCCCATATTCGACTAGCGGACGAGACGTTGATTGTAGATGAAAAATCGTTTGATTTATCATCTTTCAATAACATATTTGTCGTCGGCGGAGGAAAAGCCAGCGGCTTCATGGCTGAAGCCTTGGAGGAAATACTCGGAGACCGAATAAAACGTGGTCTAATAGTTGTTCCGAAGGGAACCTCTGGTACGTACAAAACAAAAAAGACCGCCTTCTATGAAGCCAGTCACCCCATACCAGACAACAGCAGCGTCGAAGGAGCCAGAAAAATCGTAAATCTAGTCAGTCACGCCAAAGAGAATGATTTGGTCATATGCTTGATTTCTGGTGGAGGCTCAAGTTTGATGGCTCTGCCAAAAACGGGCATTCTTCTTGAAGACAAGCAGAAAGTTACGGACTTACTTTTGAAGTGCGGAGCCACGATCAACGAGATAAACACCGTGCGAAAACACATCTCAGCCTTCAAAGGCGGACAACTCGCAAAAACAGCATATCCAGCAACAATTCTAGGACTCCTGTTATCTGACGTCCTCGGCGATCCACTGGACGTGATAGCCTCAGGTCCAGCCGTCCCCGATTCGTCGACCTTCGAAGAAGCAGTGAAAATTCTCAAAAATTATGATGTATGGAAGAAAATCCCGGATTCAATAAAAAGGGTCCTTTCAGAAGGGGAAAAGGGATTAATTGATGAGACTCCGAAAAAAGGCGATCCGACCTTTGAAAAAGTTCACAATTTTGTCATAGGCAATAACCGCCTTGCGTGTCAAGCCGCAATAAAGGCAATGAAAAAGTCTGGACTTAACACAATGTTTCTCTCGTCTTTCTTGGAGGGTGAAGCAAGAGAAATTGGAACAGCGCTCTCGGCATTAGCGAATGAGGTTCTGGCTTCAGGCAACCCGTTGCCTCCACCAGTTGGAATAGTGGTTGGTGGCGAAACAACCGTTACGGTTATCGGAAGGGGCAAAGGAGGACGGAATCAGGAACTTGCCTTGGCTGCAGCGTTAAGGATTGAGGGATTAGAAAAAGTCGTAATTGCTTCAATAAGCACGGATGGTGTTGACGGACCAACCGATGCAGCGGGAGCTCTCGTTGATGGCGAGACAATAAGGCATTCCAAGGAACTTAGGGTAGATGCAGGAATGTTTATGAAAAATAATGATTCTTATGAGTTCTTTTCTCGTGTTGGTGGACTCATTCACACAGGTCCAACGGGCACAAACGTCAATGACGTTACGATGATAATTGTTCTTTAACCTTTTTGCTATTTTTTGCTGGCTTTTTTGTGAATATCGAGCGTCAACTTGCTTGGAGATTCTTTTTTCTCGTGTAACAGTGTCCAGTTTATTGCGTACCCACCTAAATATGAACCCAACAAGCTTCCAGCGAACTGAAGAACCATTAGACCAACAAACTGGGGCGTAACAGGGTAACTGGCAAGTACTGTTGCTAACAAAATAAAGCCTACAGTGCTGATCACAGCGGGAAAGAACAGGGTTTTTCTCAAGTTTATATAAACATTGTAACCTGCGTAAATTCCGCCACTGAAGCCACTGGTTAAATAGACCAGTCCGAACACGAACAATGCCCGAGCAAATTGGTAATAGTCTATGAAGAATACGACTCCTGCCATGCCTTGATTATAAAGGATTTGTTGAAGCAGATTTTGAACAATGTCGATAAGGAGAACCGTTACTCCGAAGGATATGCCTCCACCAATTAATATGTGGACCAGATCCATTCGTTCATAAGAGCCATGTTCAGACGTGTCCTTTTTCATGTTTTCACACTCATTTGGGTCAAGACCGTTTCAAATGTTTGACGTGACAGCTCAAAAGCTTCTTCATTTCCCCAGTAAGCAATTTGCACAAGTCGTTCATTGGCAAAATAAAATATCGTCAAAAAGGTAATGTTTTTTGTCACGTTGTTTTCTACGTAACTGTTTCTAATGAGGTAAATTGAGTAGTCTGCTTCGTAGTTATCTAAAGTCCGTGTGCCAGTTTCAATCATTTCAAGAGTCGCGTTACTGCTGGATTCAAGGATGTCTTGGTATGTCCTGTTTGCCTCAAAGTCTAGAATTGCGCGAGTATCTGGAAAGTTATATGTTGCGAGAAAAGTCTGAGTCGCTGATCTATCGTAGATTGTTAATCCTATAGCCAAAAAAGTGTTAGGCGCAATAAAAACAGCACTAAACATATTCCCAGATGTCGAATTAACGTATTCTAATGGAGCTCCAAACCAATTTTTCGGAAACGCAAGCTCCACATATTGGTTTTCAAACCAAAGAAAATCGCCTCTCTCGTGGGATGCGTAAGTGAACAATATTATACCGAAACTGGCAAGAACTGAGCTTGGAACCAAGAGTAAAAAGATGATCACTGGTGGGACTAATACCGAACGTAACCTTTGTAAGCTAAATTGCATCGGCATTCACAACCTGAAATCATCTTTTATTAACAGCAAGTGAATATAAATGTGCCTATAACATGGGAAAGCCAGTGACATTTAGGCCAAGATGCGTAAAAGACTTAATATTGTCTTTATTGCATGAAAGTCGAAGGCGAAGATACATGAAGGGAAAAATGAAAGCCGCCGTATTACATAAACCTTTGGACCTGCGCGTCGAAGAAGTTTCCATCCCTCAGATCGGTTCAAATGAAATACTCGTAAAAATGAAGCGAGTAGGCGTCTGTGGATCCGACGTACATTTCTACCTAGAAGGCTCCATTGGCTCGTTTATAGTCAAAAAACCGTTAATCCTTGGACACGAATGTGCAGGAGAAATAGTAGAAATAGGCGACGAAGTTAAGACCTTCAGAATCGGGCAAAGGGTAGTTATTGAGCCAGGTTTTACGTGCGGGAAATGCGAATACTGTAAATCGGGAAGATACAACCTTTGCAGAGAGGTCAAGTTCTACGCTGCCCCACCTTATGATGGAGCTTTTGCTGAATTTGTCTCTGCGCCCGAACAGAATGTTTTTGTTATGCCCGCCGAAATGTCGTTTGAGGAGGGCGCGATGATTGAACCCTTAGCAGTCGGTATGATGGCTGCAAAAATGGGTGAGGTTACAGCTCATGACACCGTGGCAGTTTTGGGAGCAGGACCGATTGGGCAAATGGCGCTTCAAGCTGCAAAGACTTATGGCGTTCCCGAAACGTTTGTTTCCGACATCGTCGACTACAGGCTTGAGTACGCAAAAAAATACGGAGCGAAAGAAGCCATTAATGCGTCGAAGGAAAATATGGTAGAAAAAATCATGGAGCTCACGGACAACAAAGGCGTCGACGTCGTCATTGAGGCGTCAGGCGCATCACAATCAATCCAACAGTCCATCGATATAGTCAAGCCTGGAGGAAGAATCGTTCTCGTTGGCTACCCGCCGAAGGACGTTCAGATGCCTCTCAGCAAGGTTATCGCTAATGAACTTAGAATCCAAGGCATACATCGTTATGCAAATGTGTATCCCACGGCAATAAAAGATGTGTCCTCGGGAAAAGCTATCGTGAAACCATTTGTCACGAACGTTTTTCCACTTGAAAAGATTAAGGAAGCATTCGAAGCCAACATCAATAAAACTGGAAATCCCATGAAAATCCAGATAACAATGTAAAAATTAAAAATGCCCATTCTACTTTATTAATTGTAGATTTTTCCAGAGAAGTGTCGATTCTTGAATGGAGACATACCATGAAAACGAGCCAAAATATGAAAGCGCTGGAATACTATTCTACACATGGAAAGGTTACTGACCCAGGTAAATATGGGTCTCTCTTCGAGGAGTTGCCGATAAATGTTCGAACCTTGTGCGAAATAGTGCAAAACCTAATCATCCATGACATGTGGCTAACAAGGTATGGGGCAGCTGCAGAAAAGACGCGTGTACAAAAAGAGTTGAAGCTGATCCTCACAAAGGATAGAATCAAAAGAATACTAGAACTAGACAACCGACCCCTTACAAAAGAAAGGTCTTTAGAGAAACACTCTATTGGTTGTTGCAGGGACTTTAGTACAATCCTATGTTCCATCCTTAGGCAAAAAGGAGTCCCAGCTCGCGCCCGCTGTGGCTTCGCGAAATATTTCTCACCACCATACTATTTTGAAGATCACTGGATATGCGAATATTGGCGTACAGATCAGAAGAGATGGGTTAAAGTGGATCCTCAGATTGACGAGTTCCAAAAAGATTTTCTACACATCAACTTTGACACTTACGACATCCCAGAGAATGAGTTCATTGTAGCTGGAAGAGCATGGGACATGTGCAGAAAAGAAGGTTATGATCCGCAAAGATTTGGGCTAAACAATGTGCATGGGCTCTGGTTCGTACGAGGGAATCTCGTGAGAGATTTAGCCTCCATGAATAAATTTGAGACAGTGCCATACTTAGTTGGAATCCCCTGGAACTCGTGGGAAATAATGAACTCTGATTACCAGCTTAATGACCTTCAAATGGACATCCTTGATCATATCGCTTCACTCACCCAGACGCCTGACCAAAATTTTGAAAAGATAATAAAAATTTTTAAGAAATACGCCTTTCTTCGCCAAAAAAAACTGGAAAATATAATGAAGGTTAAAAGAAACTGAGTTAAATCTTGACAAGCGTTGTTAATTAGTCAAAACACACAATTTCGAATCATTATAGATTATTTGGTCGATAGACAATGCCCGTTGAGCCAAAATCGCAGCGTAATCCGTCGCCAGCGAACGTTTTTTCTTCTCGTCCCACAATTTTCTCTTTCAGAATTTGTCCGATGCCTGCCACAAGCTCGTCAATATTTTGTTTTGGCAACGGTAACATCTCCAGATTAGCGTGCCCCGGAAGAAAGTAGTCAAACTCGTCCATTCTGGATTGCAGCTGCATCAGGTTCCTGTGGAACTGGCTGAGAGGCAGCGATTCCTGAAGGTGAAGCCAAGTTGCATTTTGGATAGTGTCACCCGTAAACAATAGCCGATTCTCACGATCTAACAAGCAGACTGAGCCAGGCGTATGACCGGGAACACAAACAGTTTGCAGATGACGATTACCCAGATCGAAGACATGACCATTCTTGATTGTCTTTATTGATGGAATTTTTTCTGCCCACGCGTCTGGAATAAAGTTTTCGGGTAACGGTTTCGGCAGAACGTTTTCCATGATCCACTTTTTTGAATAAGCACTTGAAGACTTGTCGATGAAGTATTTGTCAGCCTCGTGTATGTGAACTTGATTGAAGACACTGTTTCCGTACGTGTGGTCTGGGTGACCATGAGTATTAATTACCGTCAAGGGCAAAGTTGACAAAGAAGAGATTAATTTTGGGAGATCGCCAATCCCCCAACCAGTGTCAACGAGGAGGCACTTCTTGTCTCCAGCGATGAGATACATTACATCGGACCCGTGATCATCTATTGCCCACGTTCCGTTGCCTACGCGTTTTGTTTTGAACCATTCTTCGATCTTCATAGAATATGGCACCTTTATTCAATAGAAGTCAGATTACTGGTAAATAAGTTTTGAAAGTCCTTCTCTGCTGTTAAAGAATAGGATAAAGCCAGAGATTGGTATATCACCACGCGTCTTGTTGATGCTTTTGTATCCAAAAACTTGGAACAGTTTACCAAAACATTAATTGATAGGGTACTTCTTCACTTCAGATCTAGGCAAAACTATGCAAAAACTCTTCATTACGAATGCTGAAATAAACAGTCTAGTGACATCAGTGATACAGATATTATATTAACTTTTTACTTCACCAACACGCTTTTGCGTTTGTTTAACGAGCTAAAGTTGCAGTATTAATTTTTTCCCCTTCATTTTTTCTCATTCACGGAAGCCTCTTTGTATTTCCTCCCGAGAGATTCGCCCATCCTTTTTACATCCACCAGCCCAACATAAAATTCCAGCGCGTTCAAACTTAGTCCTGTCCACGTTCTGACTTGGGCGATGGTCCAACCCTCCTCAAAAAAAGTCGTAATACGGTTCAGACGGAAATAATGGGGGTAGCCAGGAAAAATTCTTCTAACAATGTTGTATGCTGTTTTTGAACTGTAAGGCCACACCACGTGATTTGGTTCTGTGTTATTGATGCCCCAAGCTATTTCATCAACATAAGGAGCGGACAGGGGAATGTTCAAAGGCGGAGTCTGCATGCCATGCTTCAGCCTCTTTCCCACTTCGAAAATCACTCGATCATCAAGAATCCTGAATTGCTCCTTTTTGGCTCTCAAAGCTTCTCTTTTTCTAACAGCAGAATAGTAAAGAAGGGCAACGAATCCCTTATGTTTTCTTTTCACGAAGTAACCATTAGACATGACTTTTATGAAATCTTCATCAGATATCGAAGTCATCAGTTTTCCAGACGTTCTATACCAAGGCAATTTAATCACCAAAGAATAC
>CAZRIK010000036.1:9592-17351 GCA_964600125.1 uncultured Candidatus Bathyarchaeia archaeon | reverse complement strand
CCGGCAGCGGAACACAGATTCTAGGCTTCACCTTTCAATCACTTTCTCTTCTTTCACGAGGGTCCCGAAGTGTCTGCCGCCCTCCTCAAACCGCACCATAACCGTGTCGCCCGTTTTCACGTCTTTAACGGACTTGCTTCCCTTTTCCATGACGACCCTTATGGTTTCAGCGTTTTGGAGTATCGTTTTAACCGTTTTCCCTTGGCATTCAGCCTCAATCATCAGCAGCGGTCGC
Source organism: uncultured Candidatus Bathyarchaeia archaeon (assembly GCA_964600125.1). GTDB lineage: Archaea > Thermoproteota > Bathyarchaeia > Bathyarchaeales > DTEX01 > JAGTRI01. The sequence continues at coordinate 17,116 of CAZRIK010000036.1, read as the reverse complement.
CACTCTATTTTTACGCGACCTATGTTCGTTGTTCTCGGTTTTCCGTTTCGGTCGACTATCAGCACCTCGTCTCCTGCCTTAAGTTCCGAAAGGTACCGTGTTTTGCCGTCCGGCGCAAGAACGTAAAGCGAGATTGACCCAGCGTTGACTCTGAACGGGCGGGGAGCAACGAACGGTGTTTCATGGACCTCTGCTTCGACGAGGAAAAGGCCGTTAGACTGGCACCCAACGAGCAAGCCTTCGCCTTCTCTCATGAGGTCGCATGTGTCTACGCACACCCGAGCCCCTGAGCTAAGAGGTTTAATTTCCTTTACTTTGGCTGGTAGAAGGGGTATTGTTTTGGTGGACTCCTCCTCGTCTGTTCTTGTTTTAATTTCCTTTATGGCCTCGCCGATTTTTGTTATTTCATCCACGTTCGACAGGTATGCCACGATTCCGTCGACCCCTATCTCGAGGGTCTCAAGCGCCGTCTTCGCCTCTTGCACGCTTGATGCAACAGCAAGCAGCTTAGTTTTCCCGTGCACCTTCGCGATGAGGTTCTCCAAGGGAATGACTTTCCAGTCTGGGCACTCAACCACCACGTAATCTGTTGAAGCCTTAGCCGCAGCCTCAATTTTGGCTTCGTCCACCTTCGATTTCACTGTCACGAGAATGCACGTTTTCTTTCCAGTCTGTCTGGCTTTGGCGGTTTCTTTGGAGCCTTCGATTATTGCTATGTCTCCTTTTTCAGTTGAACTGGCTGTTGTCTTCGCTCCCGACTCTTTGGCTAGTTCGAGGTCCTGCGGTTCAACCATGAAGACTGACACTAACGTAGCTGTCTTTTCGACAACCGCCTTCTTTTCCTTTGAAGTTAAGTCAGGATTGATTTTGACCCATAGTTCCCGCATCTAATCCGTCTCCTTTAAGGGGCTTTGATTGCCCGATGTGGTTCGCTGCCAAAGTTTCCGTCATTAGGCGAACCGTTTTTTCCTCGTCCTTAAGGTCCACGAAGACCACGACGCTTGACGTGATAGTGAAAATCCCATAGATGTTTACGCCCTCAGAGTTTAAGGCTTTAGTTATGTTACTCACAACTCCAGGAGTGTCCTCCAACCCGACACCTTTGACCCTGACGAAGGCAAGATCCTTTTTCACCGCCATCGCTTGAGCCTTCTCGTCATCTACTACGATCGAATGGAGGGACTCCAAGATGCCTTCAGCAGCCTTCAAAGGCAAGTACAAAATTACCGAATTATGGTTAACTGACATGCCTAAAAGGTGAACGTCAGCCTTCGAAACCTCGCTGAAAATCCTGAAAAGAGTCTGGGGAGATTCCGAAAGATCCCTTCCCACTATTGTGACTGCCGTGGCGGGGTCTGGACGCGACTCGACAAGCAGGTTTTGGGGAAAACCTCCACGAATAAAGGTTCCGTCCGAATCCAAATCACCCGAGGCGTTGCTGACGACTTTCACGTCTATTTCGGGCGTCTTGTACCTTAGGGCTTTCTTACGGATGAACTTGGTTCCGGAGTCAGCTAGCCCTATGAGGTTGTCGATGGAAATCTCGTTGAGCTTCCGAGGGTTCTTGATGATTTTCGGGTCAGCCGTCAATATGCCCTGAACGTCAGTAACCAGCAAGACTAAATCTGCGGACAAAGCTTGAGCCAAGACAAAAGCGGTTATGTCGCTTCCTCCTCTTCCCATCGTCGTTGCTTTGCCGTCTTCTGTTCTGCCGATGAAGCCAGGAACGACAACAGCCACACCTTTCTCAAGCAACGGCTGAACGTGCCGTTTGATTAGTTTCTCGCAAAGAGGCAAGACAGGATTAGCGTTCCCGAAATTGTAGTCCGTTACGATCGGCCAGTCTTGACGCGAAGGGTCCAGATAATGGCTGTGTATTCCTTGTGCCTTCAGCGTGGCTGAAAAGATTCTGGCGCTGATGCGTTCGCCCATTGCGACAATGTCGTCTAGGTCCACGTTTGAACCCGAGCCTCCGCAGGCTTGGCGAGTCGTTTCGATCAAGGCGTCCGTGGATTTTCCCATGGCTGAGACAACCACCACTACTTGAACGCCCTGCTTCGCTTTTTTGGCTACGGATTCTGCGGCGCGGGAAATGGCGAGTCCGTCAGCTAGGCTTGTGCCGCCGAACTTGACGACGACGCGACCGAAAGTCTTTCTTTTTTTGTTTACACTCATTTTCAAAACCCCAAAAAGGAAGAACCAGAAACGCATGGAACGCGGACGTGTTGGCTCTTCCAGCCTAATATGTGGTATATTTAGTGCGGTAGCTAAAGAAACGGAACGCACGGAAGGTGCCGAGAAGCCTTAATGAACATTTTTTGTGCATTTTCGGGTTCTCCGCGCCACGTTTCTACCCTAAAGTCGTATTTAAGCCTTGTGAAAACAAAGAACACCGTGATTATTGATATTCTATAATCCGTTCAGCCCACAGACTAAATGCAAATCTGGTCAAATCGTTCTAAAGCCACAGAACATGCCTTCTTCAAAACAGGTCATTATTCACAAGTTCTGATAATGTTAGACAAAACAAAAGTTCAATTGTCACACCAAGCCGAGATACTGTTTCGCCTTTCTCCAATCCAGAATAACGACCAGCCAACGAACCAGAGAAAGATAATCGGCAGAAGACGATAACCCACTAGACCGTGCGTGACTCAGCAGGAAAAAAGGTGTTAATGCATTATTCTAGCAGAACACTCTTACTGAATTCCGAAAGGCATGATGAATTTCATTTCTCAGAATTAAAAAGAGGGCTGATTAAAGCATTATCCTGCTTACATTCTCTGATGTTTTTTGTGTGTGCATTAAAAATTAATCCCAACGAAGAATCTTACCTATTCGAGTATATCCTTTTCCAATTCTCTTTTTCAGGCTGTATACTCGATTCCGATAATACATGCCGTATACTACCCCCTTATTTGAATCCAGTATACAGTCTATTGCCCTTAAAGCTCTTGAACATCAATGAAATTCTACGTTGCGTTAGCAACACCCAACATTTGTTAAATTCGAGGCGTGCATTAAATTTTAATCCCAAACCCAAACGTTCTCCTACTCTCTTACTCTCTCTTATACTCTCTCTAAAAAAACACAAACAAAAAACACGCATACAAAGCTAGCAGGTTAGTCACTAAATGCAAAATAGGGAGAGACGCATATGGAAACCTCGTGGCTAGCTAGCTTTGCAGACATAGAGCTGATCTGGATATCCTCTACAGATAGACGTTTTAGACAATATAGCTAGCTCGACTTATATCGAGTAAAACCTTGTTTCTTTTGAAATGAATGAATAATAGATCTCTTTTCCTTCTCAAACCATGATATCATGCTTTCCGTAAAACTAAATCTGCCAATTAGGGATGATCCGTGTTCTGGGTGTAGAGTTTTCTCTCTTTTTTCCATTCCATGCAAATAGTCCAAGAACAATCTTGTCCTTTTGAACCTATCCTCTAAATTTGATAGATTGATCATATCTCTTAGATTATTAACAAGATCCACATCAGCTATTGGCGTATCTGTCCAAACCAATTCCAGATAAACAAAAGTTTTGCATAGTTTATTCAGAAAATAACTCCCACACTCCGTAATCTTGAATTCTTGTGCTGTATCTATGTTTTCTCTCGACCTTGTATCGAGCATTATTAGATTATGTTTAGCCAATCTTATCAAGGAGTCCTCAATTGCTTTGGGACTGATTAATATATCATTTGCCTCCTTCATCAGGCGATTTATTTCCACGAATCCTCTTCCATGCATTGAGAAATTCGTTAGATGCTCTTCGGCATATTTCAAAATCTTCAAATTCAGAAAATGATCGTTAGAATATTCAACATTGAAATCAAACAAATTCATTAGACGACCATGTTCTTCAGAGTAATATTTGTATTCACCTAACATAATTGATTTCAATAACTGGTGATGCGCAATATAATATGTTCCAGTCTTTCTATATTCAAAGAGCATCTCGTAAATCTTAGTGTTCCCAGAAATGAGAAAGTTGCCAAATAATTCCAATGTTCTACGCATATTTCCTCCCGAGGTCCTTGACATAAATTCTGATATCTCGGCTTTCGGTTTGGAAAAAGAATCCCTAATAATATGCAGAAAATTTTTTATGGTTGTTAATTTTGAATCAAATTCTAAATTAGTTCTGAGGAAATTTTTAAACTGATCTTCGGGTAATTCTAATTTCTTCAAGATATAATCCAATCTATACAAGATTAACTTTACGAAATCTGGATGACTTATAATGTATTTTTGAATATAATAGGCATCAAAAGCCCCTGTGAGGCTGGATTTATAATATGACTCCTCTCTTAATGTCATAATGGTTATAATTCTCAATTCAGTTGTCAGAGAATTTGCTTCGATAAAAACATTTTCGTGAAAAATCGGTGAGGATGATCTATGTTGATCTACATTATCAACAACCAAAGATAAGACATATCCCATTAGTCTCAAGATAGCGAATAATTGCTTAATGGTATCTATATTAGGGGATATTTCATCGAAATAAAATTCGCTCTTAAGGCGCTGCGCTATACTCTGATACTTATTATAGAATTCGTTCACTATTTTTTTTAGCATAAAGGTTCTTATTTCCTTAATGTCAGTTGGACCTTCTCTCCAATCTAAATAAAACCATAATATTCTCTCTTTTTCCGCGTCAGTCAGAACCACCTTAAAGAATCTGTGTATAAAAGTAGTCTTTCCCGAACCAATACCACCTAACAATAGGAGAAGTATTGGTTCTCCATACCCCTTACCCATAGCTTCAATATTTCTGAAGAAGTCTTTTTGAAATATCCCTGAAGTTTTCTTATCTTGCACAATTTTTTTGATCTCCTCTATGCTATATATAATAGGCATTTTACTTGTGAATTCACTTTTTAGTGATTTATCAGCATCCTCGAATTCTTCTTCATATACATAACATTGTTTTAACATGTCTAGTTTATCGGGATGAGTAATTTCTTGGAATGCATAGTCAATGATAGGAGCAATATATCGATATAATTCATTTCTCGGTCGTCGCGCATTTTTTATTATGACATTATCAACGGGTCTTTCAAACCTCATTTCTTCAATATCTCTCGAAACGATTTCAAGAAAGGAGTTCTTTTCTACGGCATCTTTACTAAGAATATTCCAGAATTCATTGAAGTGGTCGACTATATCGTTTAGATTGTAGAAAACAATACAGCTACCATTTTCCCATTCATCCCCAGTTTTGATTGCTTCAAAAATTATGTATTGAGTCCCGTTAGTAATTATCCCAAATCTCACACCATGTGCAATACAGTATTTCTGTGTTTGAATCAAAGCCTTTTTGATTGTTTCGTCCTTAGATATGACGCCTCCGATTTGATGTCTCCTTCTTAAACCATAAGTAATTGGAATGGTAAAGTAATGCCCTTCTTTCTTCGCTTCAACAACAAAAAAATTTCGATCCCTGATTCTGAAAATGTAATCTAAATAACCATTACCATCATACTCCTCTCTTCTGAAATCAGTCTCTTGCCAATTTAGGCATTGAATAAAAAGAGGGTCGATCATTTTTGATCTTGTATCAGACTCGGATAAGTTCGACCAATCTTCTCTAATCAGTTTTTGTAGATTTCTTAGAGCTTTATCAGGACTGATTCTCATTATCTGATCCCTTCGTTTGGTTAATCAGATTATATATGATTAATCATATATATAATTTTTTTAGAGAAGATATATCCTGAAGAATTATTCATTAATCTTTTAAACCTCAAGACTGTGATATTAGCCATAATTAATCAAACTTTAATTTCTCTATCTATCTTCCTCCAAGTTCACAATCAGTAAGTTTGGGGTCGTTGAAAGATTTATACAACTTTATTGTCTAAATACCATTTCTAGTTGTCCATGTTTCTTTTTTATGTCTAAGAAACTTAGCAAACAAAAAAGCCTTTAGCTTATTGTAACTTTTTCAATTCTCTCAGTGTCCTTGATGAATCGACGGATTTAAGAAACTTCCGTATTTGACTGTCCTGCGTTCCCTTACGAAAAACAATTTTAGGAGTAGGCTTGTTGCCTTTCAGCGAAATCCTTTCGAGTTGAAACTTCCTTAATACACGCCATATTAACATATTTTTGAAGGCTCGGAATCCCAGATTCTAAAAAGACCCAAAACTCATTCATGACAAATTTATACTGACACACCAAAAAAGTTGGAGCATGGGTACATCCCTTAAAGACATCGGAAGGAAACTCGATGATTATAGAAATATCAGAGAATACCCGAAACAAAATTTAAAAACTTTTCGTAGAATTATGGGATATATCAGAAATCATCGTGTAAGCAAGATCCTTGGTTACGTCATTCGGGATTATTTTAAAATTACTTTTTAACTTGTATGAGTTTGTTTCTAACGGCTTCAACCACGAACTCGGCTCTGCTTCGGTAACCTAAGAGTTTTTGTTCTAAAATTTTGTCTATTTCATCTGCAAGTTCAATCGGTATCTTAACATTAACGTATCGTTTAGGCACTTGTGATCCTCTTGTTAAAGAAGAGACCGCAAATCTTATGAGAATAATGGATAACCTATGGAGTATGGGTGCTTCCTTATTTTCTGTTAAACGTTGAGAGAAGGTTAGCAGCATGGAACCCGAAGTCCACATCGTCGAAAGATACATGCAACTGGCCAAGAGATGCTTCACGATGACGAACGTCATGCTAGGGGGAGGCAAAGAGATCGATTTACTCGCCGTTAACCCAATTTCAAGAGAGAAATATCATATAGAGGTTAGAGTGACCATTGATAAAGGCTTTCGAATAAGGATGGTCGATACTCAGACAAAAAGCGGGCGCAAGCATCGGCGGGGACTAGACACCCTAGACGCAATCAAATTCAAGCCTGTGGAGGACGCCGTCAAAGAAATCTTCGGCGCCGCCGATTACAAGAAGGTACTCGTCGTGTGGGCTGTTGAAGAGGACAGCGTGATCGAGAATGCGAAGAGCGACTACGGCATTGAGATATGGCTAATGGCTGACATCATTGGCGAGTTGATGCTGGAAGTCGGGTCGAGGCCACATAGGGACGACATTCTGAGGACGCTCCAGCTAGTCTCCCAAAAGGAAAAAACGTGAACATCCCTGCCTACCTAGCAAGAGTATGAACTGTCTCCTAAATTAACGGTCTATGGCACCTATGTCGCGAAAAAAGTTCAAGAATCTTCTATGTGGCCATATTGTCCTTCGCATGAATACGTTTATAGAAGTCCTTTGTGGTAAGGTTGTGCGACGCTTGAAGAATATCGTCAAAACGAATAAGCTGCGGACAAGCCAGACTCTCAATCCAGCGGAGTTGAACAAATCAAACAAGTTGAACAAAGGTATGCCGAAGTCCCCGTGCGGTACAAAAAAGGTTCAAAGGTTCAAAGGTTGTGAACGACGTCTCGCTAAATTCAGGATTTTTGCCGTTAGGTCGTTGTCGGCGTTTGAATCAAAGAATCAATTTCGTTCATTCGGGAGTATGTTGAGGTTACCGCGCGAT
>CAZRIK010000036.1:0-9492 GCA_964600125.1 uncultured Candidatus Bathyarchaeia archaeon | reverse complement strand
TGAATCAAAGAATCAATTTCGTTCATTCGGGAGTATGTTGAGGTTACCGCGCGATGCGCTGTTTGGTTCTTTGGTTCAAAGGTTGGGCGATAGCTACTACAGAAAATTCCTATTAGGAAAAATAATTTTACATAGGTATCCCCTGGACTTTGAATCAAAGAATCAATTTCGTTCATTCGGGAGTATGTTGAGGTTACCGCGCGATACACGGTTGTTTCATCGCTTCAAAGGTTGTGGACGATAGTTCCGTGAATTCCTAATTTTTCGTGAGACGTCGTTCTCGGCGTTTGAATCAAAGAATCAACCGTTTTTATCACGGGACTTTACTGCATTCCGCTAACTCCCGCATCGTCGGGCAATGCATGACCTTAGGTTTTCAACCGAAGGATCTAAGGGCTTTCGTTAGGAAGAGGCTGGTCATCCATTGCGGAACATACGGCAACAACGAGAGTAGACAAACCCACGGCTAACTCCCGTTGATTCGTTTATTCCTCTAAGTCCCTTTCGATTAGGATTTTTCCTGAACTTAACGCTATGACGGGATTCCAGCCGTGGTTAAGGCAGTTTTCGATTTCGTCCTCACTTACGACCTTCCGTTCCTTTCGGACCTTTTTCATCATGGCTTCTTTTTCCTTTTCACTGTATTCATGTTTTAATAGCCTTCGTCCTGTATTCTGGTCGGATATGGTAAACCCGCCTGCCTTGAACTTTTCTTTCAATTCAGGAGACATCAGGTCTTCCAATGCTTGAACCCTCTGGTCCAATTGTTCGTGTCTTGGCAACAGCAGGTAGGCTTCGGCTTCCCGATATGCCTGCTCCCTTTGGTGGCTGGTGTATGCCTTTTTCGTTCCACTGAGTTTATGCCCAACCATCCAGTCTCGCAGGTCTGGGTCTATTCGGGCATTCTGAAGCCCCGAGTTAAGGAAAACCCGTAGGTTATGGAAACGTAGCCTTTCGCCCCGTTCCCGATATTTGAAAACTGTCGGGTCTGCCCTGTGGGCGATGTCGGCGACACGCTTAATCGCCTCAGCAACCGCTTTCCCCGTCATCTTTTTATTATCGGCTGAATTCTGGCTTGGAAGCATGTAAGGGTTGCTATCGGTTCGGGTCGCCAGATAATCCTTCGCCGCTTCGACTGCGTCGGCGTCTAAGCATGGGTGCGCTATGAGATTTCTCTTGGTCGTCGGAATATCGATTGGGGTAGGCGGTGTTTCACCGAGCAAGGATTCAACGCTTAACCGCTTAATCCTTAAGAAATCGTTAATCCTCTGACCTAAGGATTTTCCGCCGAAAAATATCCAGCGTTCCTTAGCGTTACCATGCCTTTTCGCTGATTCAAGATCTTTAAGGCTGTATTCGTAATATTTTTCTGTCGTTATCGCTTCTTCGGCTTCTCCCTTGCGGAAGACCAAGGGTATTCGGTGGTAGGCGAAGAATGATTGGACCACGGTTAATTTCATTGCGTCAGTGCCTTTGGGAATAGGCGGGTCTCTGTTTCGGTAAAGGCTTTTATAATATTTAAGCGCAAGTTCCTCAATTCGCCAGTGTCCTTTATCGTCTTCTCTGAGCTTAAAGTCGTTTATTCGCTGGTCCAGCAGTTCGCTGCCCTTTAAACCTGCGAAATCTTTAAAGCATTGCCAATAGGCTGGATAATATTGCTGAGCCGATTCGCCGAGGCTTTTAATCCAGTCGTCTTCGCATTTCTCGAACGTCGCTAAAGCTTTAGTTCTTAAACTGTTTTTTCCCATTTGCTTTTTCGCGTCCTTCCTATTTTCATTGAAAGGAAGAGTAGCATGAGCTTATTTAAACGTAAGGTAAAGCGAAACGAATCTTCGCTTATTCACACAAAACAGAACAGGTCTCACGCAATTGTTGTTCAAACAGCATTTTCGGATGTTGATCAAATCAGACCAGTCGAACCATAATGAATCCACAGAAATCTAGGACAGAATGGCGTATACTTTTTTGAAAGCAAAATCTTTTATGCCTTAACTTCGTTAGTTTTATGGGCAGGTCATACCAAACCATCAAACTAAGGCGTGTTAAAATTGACCGAAATCGGGAAAAGAATCAGGCTTGACCGAATCATGAAAAGGGAGACCGGAAGGACCGTCATCATCCCCATGGATCACGGGTTAACCGACGGGCCAATCCGTGGCTTAGAGGACATGAGAACCGTCGTGAACAAAGTAGCGGAAGGCGGAGCGAACGCCGTGCTCCTGCACAAAGGAATCATCAGGGCGGGATACAGGGGCTACGGCAAAGACATTGGTCTCATCATGCACCTTTCAGGAAGCACCTCGCTAGGGTCAGACCCAAACGACAAAGTGCTAGTCGCCGACGTTCTCGAGGCGATTAAGCTAGGGGCTGACGCTGTATCGATACACATCAACGTGGGCTCGAAAACTGAACCTACGCAGCTACGGGTTCTCGGCGAAGTTGCCAAAATTTGCGAAGACTGGGGGATGCCGCTTCTGGCCATGGTTTACCCGAGGGGAGAAAAGATCAAGAACCAGTACGACGTTGAGGTCGTCAAGCACGCCGCTCGCATAGGCGCTGAGCTCGGAGCCGACATCGTCAAAACAAACTACACTGGCAGTCCAGAAACGTTCAAAGAGGTGGTAAAAGGCTGCCCCGTTCCTGTTATTATGGCGGGCGGACCGAAAACCGAGACCGAAGCGGAGTTCTGCCAGATGGTCTACGATTCAGTGAAAGCCGGAGGAGCAGGAGCAGCAACAGGAAGAAACGTCTTTCAACACAAAGACCCCGCAAGCATGGTCCGCGTGATCTGCGGCATCGTCCACGAAGGCTTGGACGTTAAGGATGCTCTGAAAAAATACATAAAATAACCGCTTAAAGCGTCTTTTCGGGTTCTTCCGTCACGATTACGGATTCGTGAAAGAACCTTTATCTCGTTTATTCGACTATGTTTCCGTGCTATGAGGCTAATTGAAGATTTTGCCCATAAACAGCCAGCCTTCGTCGCCCAACTTGCAGCCGTCATGCGAGGAAAGAAGCCTACTGTCAGAGTGGAGTTCGAGCTTCACGGCGAAGACTGTGCAAACTTCATTGAATTATTAACGGAGCTTAACCTTGTCTGGTTTGAGCATTCCCCCAATCCCGTAAGGATTTGTTACCCGACCTCCCTCCAAAAAAGCGTAGAAGCCAAAGTGAAGGCTCTTCCATGGTACGTTGAGACCAAGAATTACCGTTTTCAGTGCTTGTCTGCAAGCTTGAGTGAGTATGAAAAGTTTTGGGCTTCGCTGACGGAAGGCAAGATGATTCCTCTAAATCTTGCAGGCGGCACACTAAACCCGTCTTCTGAAACCATAATAACAAAAGATTTCGAGGGATTAACGAATTTCCTCACCCAATATGCCATAGCGAAAACTCAGTATTCCCAGACGCAACAATCCATAGAGCTGTTTGATAGAATCCTTGGAACAGCCTTCGGATATCCTGAATGTTGCACCGAAAGGTTCACTAGGGAAAGGGAAAAGCGGAAGTCGCAAGAGGATTATCTGTTCTACGAGTCAATAGTCGAAAAAGGCTTAGAGAAATCCGTCCCCATCGAACTGAAGGCGGTCGCCCACGTGCCCTGCAGCGTACAATGTCAACCATCAATCAGTTTAGGCAGAGAATACTTGGCTGCATTGAAAGAACACGATCCCGAAGTCTACGAGATTGCTGTGAAGGAGCTGGTTAAACCCACGCTTTTCATCGACTTGTGGCACCAGTTCACAGTAGACGAATTAAATCCTGAAACACTTGAAAATTCGGTTAAAATAGGAAAAGACGACTTCCGCGAAATGGCGGAAAAGGAATCCGTCGAACCAGAAGAGTTGATGCTTGGAAGAATAAACCACGTTCCTTTTCAGTATCTGGGGGACTTTGTTGGATTATGGTGGATTGGAGTGGATCCTGGGAACGCTGTTTTGCTATGCAACGTTGAGACAGGAGAGGTTAAACTTTACAGAAGGCACAGTGGATCAAATATTGCTGATTATAAAATTTTCAGATGCATCAGTCATTGAATTTGTGATTTTTTACGAAAAAGTTCAGCATACACTTTGATCATATCTATGGAAAGATTTATATGAGGAAAGCGTGTGCGTATTTCTGCGAGTGGTGCAAAGTGAGGGATCAAGTTCACACGAGGCGGTTGCGTTCATCTTTAGCCTTCGTGACCCTACTTTAGGTTCTGTTTTAGCTTTTACGTATTTTATTTTCTGCACATTTTTCAGCGCATTTATGTTCATTTCAGCGTCAAAGTTATTTTCTATAAGATACAAACGTGAGTTGATGAATTATGGAGAAAGTTAGGTTAGCCATCCCGAAAGGGCACTTAGCAGAAGCCACGTTCAAGACGTTGGAACGCGCGGGATACGTGGTTTCAGGCGGAGACGCAACGTACCGTCCGACGGTCAACGACCCGATGATGGAGCTAAAGGTTCTTAGACCCCAAGAAATCCCCATCTACGTCAGCGAAGGACTGCAAGACCTAGGCATCACAGGTCAAGACTGGCTGCAGGAAACCAAGGTCGACGTTGAAGTCTTGCTTGACCTAGAATACTCGTGGGTCAAACTTGTCCTAGCTGTCCCTAAACCTTGGACGGACATAAATTCCCTTTCAGAACTGCTCGAAAGCTTCTCTAAACAGGGAAAGACCCTAAGGATTTCAACCGAGTACCTTAACCTGTCAGCGGAATTCCTGAAAAAGAATCCCGCATACAATGCACTTTACGGTGCTGCAGACCCTCTCATGATTACGCCGTGGTGGAAGAAGGGTCAGAATGACAAGGTTGCCTTGTTCCTTTCTTTCGGAGCAACCGAAGCCAAACCGCCGGAGAACGCTGACGCCATCATCGACGTTGCTGACACTGGGGCTACCTTGGAACAGAACGACCTAAAAACCGTGGAAACCGTGATGGAATCAACCGCAATTCTGATAGCCAACAAAAAGGCGCTCAGAGACCCTGCGAAACAGGAAAAAATCTACGACATCATTACCCTTTTGAGAGGAGTCGTGGACGGCAGAAAGAAACTTCACATCTTCGTGAACGTCAACAAGAAAAACCTCGATAAACTGTTAACAAGCTTGCCTGCTTTAAAACGACCGACGATTTCTCCCCTTTCGGACAAAAACTGGTTCTCGGTGAACACGGTCATCGAAAAAGACCGTTTCTTGGAGATTCTTCCGACCCTAAGGAAGCTCGCCCAGGGGCTGGTCGTTTACGAGCCTCGCCAAGTCCTGCCACTCGACGAAATGAATTTTGGGGGAAATAATAAAAAATGAGCGACCAACTCAGAATGAGGATGCTTGATTATTCCGCTGCACAGACAACCATCCTAAAGAACAGATGGCCAAACAAAAAACGGTTTGACTCCGAAGTTGCAGGACAAGCAAAAACCATAATCGAAGACGTTAAGAAGCGAGGCGACTTAGCCCTCGTTGATTTCGCCCAAAAATTCGACGGCGTGAAACTGTCTAACAGTCAAATAAAAGTGGGCAACGAAGACACCAAAAAAGCGTATCGGAAAGTCAGCAAAGCGCAGGTTTCCGCCATAAAGTTTGTCAAGAGACGCGTCGAAGCCTATCAAAAAAGGCTACTTCAACAGCTCAACTTCCAATATGAAGCAAATGGAGTCAATATCCAAAGCTGCGTTGCTCCAATTCGCAGGTTAGGCTGTTACGTTCCAGGAGGAGAAGCAGCTTACCCGAGCAGCTTAGTCATGACGATTGCTCCAGCCAAAGTTGCAGGCGTGCCCGAGATTGTCGTTTGCTCGCCGCCCCGAAGCGAAGGCGAAATTGACCCGTCAATTCTGGTGGCTGCGGACATATGCGGAGTCAACGAGGTCTACCGAGTAGGTGGCGCTCAGGCGGTTGCTGCGATGGCGTACGGGACTGAAACCGTCAAGCCCGTTGACAAGTTGGTTGGTCCTGGCAACAAGTATGTCGTGGCGGCGAAGATGCTGGTGTCGCAGGATTTGCCGATTGACGTTCCTGCGGGTCCAAGCGAGATTGTCGTGTTGGCTGATGAAACAGCTAATCCGCGCATGGTGGCTTTGGACTTGATTTCTCAGGCAGAGCACATGGATGGTGTCGCGGTTCTCGTGACGACTTCGAGCAAAGTTGCAGAATCCGTTGCTAAAGAATTGCAGAAAGCCATCAAGACAATTCCTAATCGCGAAATGGTTACTCAGAATCTATCAAAAAACGGTTGTATAGTGGTCTGCAAGACCATTCAGGAGGCTGTTGGGTTCGTGAACGAGTTTGCTCCCGAACACCTTGAAGTTTTGTCTAATGATGGCTGGAGAGTTGCCGAACAAATCAAGTCCGCAGGGTTGGTCTTGGTTGGCGATTACACGCCTGTTGCTGCGAGCGACTACTGCCTCGGGACGGTTCACATTCTTCCAACCGAAGGTTTCAGCCACGTCTACTCTGGGCTTTCGGTCTTCGATTTCGTAAAACGGTTCAACATCGTCAAATGTTCAAAGCAGGGGCTCCTTAAGGCGAGAAAAACAACGAAGGTTATGGCTGAAGCGGAGGGTCTTCTTAACCACTCGTTGGCTGTGGATGGACGGTTCAAAAATGCGTAAACGAAGCGGAACAACCGTTAGGAAGGTTCTCGCTGAGGCTCAAGGCTTAAGCGTTTACGACGTCGGGGAAACAATTGACGGCTTAGCTCGTAAATTGGGAAAGAAGCCTGAGCAGATTCTGAAGTTAAACTCCAACGAGAATTTTTTTGTTCCTCTGAGTTTCCTTCGCAACGTTCTTAGAGAATCCGTTGGTGAGGTTGACCCCCGCATTTACCCGAGAGACGAATACATTGAGCTAAAGGAAGCCTTGGGCAAGTATCTTGGGGTTTTGCCTAACCAGATAGTGGTTGGAACAGGAAGCGACGACCTCATAGATTTGGTTTCAAGGATGATGCTTAGAAGAGGAGACGAAGCTCTCTCCATTTCGCCCACGTTCTCCATCTACGAGCGGTGCGTAAGAATTCAAGGAGCAACCTACAAGCCTATTCCTCTTAAGGAAGACTTTTCCCTTGACACAGAAGGATTGCTGGACGCTGTTTCACCCAAAACCAAAGTAATTTTCCTCTGCTCTCCGAATAATCCGACTGCGAACAGTCTTGCCCGTCGAGACATCGAGTATTTAGCAGGAAATTTTGACGGAATCGTTGCGGTCGATGAGGCTTACGCTGACTTTTCTGGCAGCTCCATCATCGAAGTGGTCGGCGACTACGAGAATCTGGTTGTCTTCAGAACATTTTCGAAGGTTTTTGGCTTAGCTGGCTTAAGATTGGGCTGTGCAGTGTCGAATCCTGTCTTGGCAAAGGTCATGGACGAAAGGTTCCAGATGCCGTACACGGTAACGCTTGTCACCTTGAAGGCGTCTATAAAGATTCTGGAAAAGATGGATGTCATCAACAAAGCCATAGACGAAGTAAAAGTTCAACGCAGCATGCTCATAGAAACCCTCAACAAAATCGTCGGAGTCAAAGCTTATGACTCTGAAACGAACTTTGTCCTCTTCCAGACTCCCAAGAGTTCAGAAACAGTCTACAAGAAGCTCCTCAACAAGGGCGTGATTGTAAGAAACATTGGGCAGATTTTGAGCCACAAAAACTGTTTAAGGGTCACGGTTGCCCCTCAGCCGATGATGGACAAGTTCCTGAAAGCCTTAAAGGAGGTTTTGGGCTGAATGTGGGCAAAAAACTACAACGTTTTTAGTGTTGACGGTCAAAAGGCGTACGTGAGGAAAGACAGATTTTCTCAGCTGAAACACGTTGACGGCGTCATATTCGACTGCGACGGCGTGCTTGTTGACATACGGGAGTCATACAATAAAGCCATCGCTAAAACCGTCTCCTACATGCTCAAAGCCCTAACAAACTCCGAGATTCCCGAAAAGCTGATTTCCGACGAACTCATCTACCTTTTCAGAAAGACTGGAGGGTTCAACAACGATTGGGACACGGTTTACGGAACCCTCATGTTCATTCTCTGCAGCTTACCAGACGATTGTAGGGGCGTCCTAAAAAAACTAATTACAAAAATAGGAACGCAACAAGACCCTTTTGAACGGCTTTCGTCAGTGGCGAAGGAAGCTGAAAAAGCGTTCAAGAAAGATTGTTTGAACGAAGCTTTTTTTGAGGAGGCAATTCACAACCTAAAAGAGTTCGCGAAGCTTCTCGACGCGTCAGGCATAGCGTCTGTTGACAAAGCCTTGGCGGAAAGGGCTAGCTCAAGCGGAGACTATAAAGCCTTTTACGGTGATTTGAGTAGTTTCCTTTACTTTCCCGCTGAAGTCGGCAAAGGCATTATTGCCACTGCTCAGGAGGAGTTCTTTTGCGGTGCAAAACTGTTTAAACAAACTTTCGGGGTCGAACCAGCCTTCAACAACGGTTCAGGGATGATTGAAAACGAGAAAATCATCATTCAGTCAGCGGTTCTTAAAAAATTGGTCCTGCTTCTAGGCGGACGAAAGCTGGGCATCGCGTCTGGCAGCTGGTCTAAGCCCGCAAAATATGTTCTGGGAGATTTGATTGAACAATTTGACCCCAGAGCCCTAATTTTTTTGGAGAATGCGGAAGAGGCTGAACGTAAGCTTTTAAAAGAAAAGGGAGTGCTGGTCAATTTGAGGAAGCCAAATCCTTATTCGCTTCTTAAGGCTGCGGAAGGACTCGGTGAACCAAGTTTGGTGCTTTACGTTGGGGATTCTATGGAAGACGCTTTGATGTCTTGGGACGCGTCGAAAACTGGCAGGAGTTACGTTTTTGCTGGCGTCTACCGTTATTCGGGTCTTGATGACATTGTTCGTGACGGTTTCTTGGAGTCTGGGTGCGACATAGTTATACCTTCAGTTAACGATTTACCTTCAATATTGGAGGCTATCAGGAGAGAATAAAGATGCGTGCAGGCGAAGTTTCAAGAAAAACCAGCGAAACCGATGTCAGCATAAAAGTTAACCTTGACGGACAAGGCATTGCTGAGGTTGAAACTGGGATTGAGTTTCTGGACCACATGTTGAAGTCTCTTGCCACCCACAGCCTAATTGACATAACTGCTAAAGCTAAGGGAGATTTGACGCATCACACGCTTGAGGACGTGGCTATTTGCCTCGGCGAAGCTGTTCTGAAGGCTTTAGGCTCCGCATCTGGGATAACGAGGTTTGGATACGCGATTGTGCCTATGGACTGTTCCCTGGCGTTGGCAGCTGTTGATCTCGCTAAGAGACCTTACGTGGTTGTCGACCTGAAGCTGAGAGGTAAAAAGGTTGAGGACATGCCTTGCGAGAACATCATGCACTTTCTTGAAACGTTGGCTATGGCTTTACGGTCGAACGTCCACATCTGGGTCCAGTACGGCTCGAACGACCACCACAAGGTTGAGGCTGCCTTCAAAGCTTTAGCTTTGTCTTTACGGCAAGCTGTTTCGCTTGATTCCAGAAGAGGCGGAATTCCCAGCTCAAAAGGGGTGATCTAG
>CAZRIK010000035.1:0-17532 GCA_964600125.1 uncultured Candidatus Bathyarchaeia archaeon | reverse complement strand
CCGTTTGGCAGAAATAGAAATCGTGGTTCTTCTCGTAGCTCAGCCTAGCCTCAAGCTTCTCCAGAATGTGTTTCTTCTGGTTCGTGAGGAAACCGTCAATCTGGTCAGGCTGGAGCCGCCAATGAAAAATGAACCATCCTGTGTTCTTGTCTCTCGTCCTCCTCAGCCCCACAATGGAGTGGTCGTACAGTTTGTAAAGATTCTTACGAACCATGTTAAGCTTGATCTCAGTTTTGGCTACAATCTCCTCGTCCATGATCTCGCCAACTTGGCTGAGAACCTCAACAATTTTTACTGCTTCATCGCCGCCGAGGATTTTGGCAACCCTAATCAACGTTTCATGGTTCACAAGCGCCAACAGAATCACCGATGCTCTTGCCTAAATGACAACGTATAATAATGGAGCTTTACAAACTTAAACTAATCGCCAAAAAACATCAGATTTTCAAACTATAGGTTCGTTTTAACGACCTTTTTCCCTTTAGCTTGAGGAACAATCCTATTCTCAGCACTTTCATGTTGTTTCGAAAGTTCTTTTCCCTCAAACAATTCGTGCAAAAAAACGCCCAATGCGCTTACTTCAGAGTGGGGTTGAGAAGTCACCGAAACATTCCAGTCTGCCAGCTCATAAGCAGATCCGGGAACTTTAGCGCCTCCAACAACAACGAGAATGTTTTTCGGGGAGATCCTTATTTTGCCGATGACTTCCTGCACTGGCAACCCATACATCGTTAAATGTACAATGTTTCCGCCACCGCGTTTCCATTCCTTAACTGTCTGCTTCCAATTATGAGAAAAAATTACTTCGAACGATCCTCCCCAAGACTTGTTCACTTTCTCGACGCTTCTTTCGACTTTTTCGTCGCGTTCTCCACTGTAAAATACGCCATCCGCCCCAAAGGCTCTGGCTGCAAGAAACAAATGCGTTGTTACCCGTTTGTCGCGTTCAGACCTGTGGTTTAACCTGAGAACCCAGATTTTCGGTTTGTCCAAGTCTAAAAACTCCGCCTATCTTTTCCGCGCCGTATCTGATTTTTTCCGTTATTTGAGGAGACGCGCCAAACGCGACGTTCACGAAGCCTTCCTCATACTCTACGTTCTGCACTTTAGCATTGTCGTAAATCCAAGACAAAAGCGAAAGCGACTTCTCCGTCGTCGGCAACGTGACAAAAGAATACACGAGATGAATCAAGTATTTGTTCATTTCATCCTCCAATAGGTGCAAATTTGTTCCGTAAAGCGCGGAAATCGGCACAATGTTTGTCAAGCGATCTTTCAGTTTTTCTGTCGTTTCATTCAAAGTTTCAGCGGAGATCAAGTCAATCTTGTTCAACACGGTGACTATTGGGACGCTGCCTGCGCCGATCTCCCGAATCGTGTCGAGGCAACAAGACAATTTTCTTTCAATCTCGCCAGGAGGCTCGCTGACATCGACGACCAAAAGAATCAAGTCAGACAGGATAGTCTCCTCCAGGGTCGAATAGAAGGCTTCCACAAGCGTCAACGGAAGGTTGTCGATGAACCCAACCGTGTCAGTCAACAACACCTTCTCATCATGAACGTTGATGGCTCGGGTCGTGGTGGAAAGAGTCGTAAACAAACCCAAATTCGCGGGAACATTTTCCTCAGAAAGGGCGCTAAACAAGGTGCTTTTCCCAGAACCCGTGTAGCCCGCCAGAGAAGCTGATTGAAAACCTTGCTTTTGCCTTCTGGTTCTGTGCAGTCTTCTGGTTTTTCTTATGTCCCGAAGTTTCTCCTCGATGTTCAGAACCTGACGGTTAACACTATCGTGGTAAACGTCCACCTCGTACTGGCCTAAGCCGTGGAAGCCCGGCTGCTCGCCTGTCCTTGCCAGCCTTACCTTTTGCCTCGCGTGTGCAAGTTCATGTCGCCATCTTGCCAGCTTAATCTGGAGGTTAGCCTCTTCTGTCGAAGCCCTTTTCTGGAAAATCTCAAGGATCAGTTGAAGCCTGTCTATTACCTCGACGCCGATGGCTTTAGCAAGGTTGTAGACCTGAATGATTTTTAACTCGTTACCAAAAACTATTCTCTCAACGCTAAGCTCCTTAGCCATTTCAGCAAGTTCTTCGACTTTTCCGCTGCCTATTTGAAAACGTGAACGGGGACGGGCGACCTGTTCAAGCGACCCAACAACCTCGTATCCAGCTGCTTCTGCGAGGGTCTTCAGTTCGTCCATGTGGGACTTTTCAGACTGGTCTCTACGGTTAACTATGATTGCCCTCGTGACTTTCAGTTCCTCCTCTTAGCGTCCTTCAACTTCACTATTTCACCCAGAGTCACGCCTTTGCTTGCTGGAACAGAAGGAAGAGGAACCTTGGGCACAACAAGCGGAACCATCAGCTTTATCCCCAGAGTGTGCTCCAGCTTCTCCGAGACCTTTTGGTCAGGCACCATCTTCTCGTTTTCAATCTTCTTTAACACCGAAACTTTCTCGGCGATCTTTCTACCTAAATCCCTGTGACTTAGACCCATCTTTTCTCTAGTCCGTCTGACGAGTGACCCATATCCCTCAACTACGACGATGTCCTCGGAAACTGTTGCGGTTCCTCTCTTTTTTATGAATGCGGTTTTGGGGATTGGTGCGTTGCTTGTCGCTGGCCAACCGCGGCTGGCTGGTTCAGGCTTCCATTCTCCTGAGCCTAGCTTGGCGCAGCTGGAGCATGTTGTCATTTTTGCTCTTTCGATGATTACTCTGTGAGGTTCACCAAGTATTTGTCGTCCACAAACCTCGCATTCCATGCTGGCACAACCATCGTTTATTTATCTCCCGTGCCTAACTTAAGCGTGACGCCAAAAAATCAAGAACATCCAGAGACAAAAATCTACAGCAAACCAAAAAAATAGCATTACGTTACCGTTAAGTCTTTTAGAAAATATAAATACATACGGTTCATTTTGTAAGAATAGGGTAAGAGAGAATTGTGAAGGGTTAACCATTTTTAAGGATGTGAAAAGGTTATGAGGAAATGTTCTGTCTTAATCTTAGTCATTATATTGCACGTTTCATTGTTCATGGCATTTCCGTGCAAGGCTGAGGTTGTTTGGTCTGACAATTTTGATGATGGAAACTATGGCGGATGGTATGTTGCGAATGGTACCTTCTCTGCTGTAGACCACACTCTGAAGCCCGTATTAGGAGACAATTACTATGAGATAGGTCATACAAGCACAATAAACAACGGAACATGGAGCTTTGATGTATTAGTGGGGGCAGGAATAGGCATCTTGTTAATGTACGATCCTGGAGTACAATATTTAGATTTCGCCATCTACACTGCCAGTGATGGTACCCATCTTGAACTATATAGTTATCCTGAAGGTTTATTCAGTTTAAACACATAAAAGAGGACCCCAAACACAATTATAAAATTAACAATTATTTCTGACCAAAGCCTTAAGAGAAAAAGCATCAGCCTAAAAGCTCTTTTTGAGGGTATTTATATTGGAATTCCTAATGTTGGACAAACTCATCCATGTCACAGTTTTAATGTATTAATTTACAGGTTTGTGCTTTGCTTTTCAATAGGTCACCGACCTTTCAAAAAATCTCCTAAATCTCTCAATATCTGATGTGTCATCGGGGTTAAGACTGCACCATACAGAATCTCTGGCAAACAACCTGACAGTAGGCTTCAAGCCTTTGATTGCTGGAAGAAAATCTCTTAAAGTATCATACCATGCACGTTGCTCATCCCTGTAAGGCTTGCGTTTGTCGTTGTCTCTTGCGTTAATTTTCTCACATAACGTTACCCATTTCTCACGATTAAATCCTAATTCAAGCTCATTGGGATACATTTCCAAGGTAATTTTTCTGGGCAGTGTAAAATGTTGTGATTCATCAAACTCTACAATGAAACCTGGATTTGGAACGAAGAAATCACAGGGGTAAAGTGTTTCGGTATCGACAAACTCTCTGAAGCCTCTATGGTTCTGGAGAGCCTCATAAATCTCCTTTAGCTTACTATAGCATGAGGTGTTTAGGAAGTCTTCCAGACATGTTCCAACTTCGAGCTTGTAGTTTTGCTCGACTTTCCCGTAAATTCTCTCCAAGAACCCTCTTATAGTCTCCTTACATTTTGGACATCTTTCGTCATGATGAACTATTGAGGAACCCGTTTCCTTGTATCGTTTCTTAAAAGGTGTTTGCACAATCTTCTTTGGCAATACTCCCACAATCTTGAAACCAAAACCTCTCAGAAAGTCATTTGATTCTGTGCCCCCGCTAAATTCTGAAGGATTCAGTTCTTCGCCATTTGCATACTTATTAGCTAATGAGATAATATACTTAGGCGGATAGTAAACGCCATTGAATTCGACAAGAAACTTCTTTGGACCTCTTCTTTCGGGAATTCCAGTTTTCTTGACTTCTTCTATTGCTTTTAGAATATGTTCTCGGTCTATGTTTTTGGGGATCATCGCAATTCCCTTTAATGTTATCTATTAATTGTATACTCTAGATTCATAAATGATAAGGACCATTTCTTCTTATTTGGTTGTTTCTGAATGTTTATTCGGTATAAATATAGTTACGTTAGTTCTGAAGGAGGATACAGTATGATTGGAGAATACATTCTCTACAGTGGAACTTCATGGCAACATATCGATGTTACACGGAATGTGGAGGGGCGAACCTGCGTTTACCTCAACAGAACTCTATACATAGATATGGTAGACCATGTTATCAGAAAATCATGGTCCTTCTGGTATGGACCCCTCAGTGGAGCCGCCATTGACAACATAGTCGTAAGCAATACAGTAGATATTGAGCCTCCACCTCAACCATTTTACATGCAAACATGGTTCTTGGCAACAGTAGGCGCAGTTGCAGTGGCAGCAATTATCCTAGTAATCTTCTTAAGGCACAAAAAAACAATTGATTCAATGCAGACATTTCAGTAGCAACACATTCTCTTCGGTGCTCCTTTTTCGGGGGAAATTCTGTCCGAAAGACTAAAAAATTATGCTGTAAAATGTGGATGATAAAAGAAGATTGGTAAAAGGGTCTTGAAGAATGTCTGATAAGAATTTTGAGTTATTGCTTAAGATAAGAAAGGTTGCGGATTACCAATTTGGTAAAGGAGCTGGAGAAATCCTTTTTCCAGAAGAGGTGTCTGTGGTCCTTTCTAAGAGAACCAAGAAAATTAGACACGTGTATCTTGGTAACAAGCTGCTTGCCACGTTAAGGCCTACTGTCGGTCTTTTTTCGTTGACGATTGAGGGTGCCCGAAGGCTTGCTGAAAGCATGAAGCCCCTTCGGCTGTGGGTTCAGGTGCAAGATGACGTAGCATCTTTCATCGAGAAGGGAGGAGACGTGTTCGCCAAACACGTAACAGACAATGACAGCGAGATTCGACCGATGGAGGAAACAATGATTTTGGACGGAAAGCAAAGGGTCATCGCTGTCGGCAGAGCGGTGCTTTCGGGAGACGAGATGAAGGCATTCAAAAAGGGAGTTGCAGTTAAAGTGCGTAGAGGAAACTTGAAGAAAGTTAAAAAGCCTACGAAAAAATAGTATGTGTAAAGAGGAGTGTACGAATTGAGAAGAATCAACCCTCGCGAAACAAGACGAATGATGCAGCGCATGGGTCTAAACATGAACCAGCTGGAAGTTGAGGAAGCCATCTTTCGGACAAAAGACAAGGAAATTCGGATCGAAAACCCAGAAGTCGCTATTCTTGAAATGCAGGGACAAAAAATCTTCCAAGTCACAGGCGGGCACATGACTGAGACAGCTCTAGAAAAGAAACCGACAATCCCCGATGAGGATGTGCAGCTTGTCGCCCAGCAGGCAAAAGTAACTCTTGAACGCGCACAAGCTGCTCTTGAGCAAACAAACGGCGATTTGGCGCAAGCAATTCTGCTGTTAAGTCAAGGTTAATGTGGAGGGCTTTAGGGAAACCTTTTTTGTCTACTGACCGCAACGATTTATGTTCTTTTGACCTTAACGGTTTTGTACCGTTCTCCAGTTATCCTGTAAACGCTGAGCAGCCAGCCTTCCTTTTTTCTGCAACTTCCCGTAGCCCAAAAGTCTTTTTTCAATTCTGTCCAGACCTTAACGTTTTATGTATCTTCGGTCTGAACCGAAAGTTAATTGGCTTGTGAACCCTAGGTCCATACCTAGAATCCTAAAAGAAACCGAATCTCCGTGCGTTTTCAGTAATACTTAATAATGCAGTTTTGTGAATTGTTTTTGAATAATCATCATGATTGAATGTGTATGAGGAGGAATTGAAATTGGCTTTTCTCACAACAACTCCGGAAGGACAACCTGTCCTCATTCTGAAAGAAGGGACTTCTAGAAGCAGAGGAAAAGAAGCCCAAAAAAGCAACATTGCAGCTGCGCTTGCGGTTGCTGAAACGATCAAATCCACTCTTGGTCCACGCGGAATGGACAAGATGCTCATCGACGGCATGGGCGACATAACCATAACCAACGACGGCGCAACGATACTGGACGAGATTGACGTTGGGCACCCAGCCGCGAAAATGATGGTTGAAATCGCTAAGACCCAGGATGACATGGTCGGCGACGGCACAACAACTGTTGTGGTGCTATCAGGTGAACTGTTAAAGAAAGCAGAGGGTCTTTTGGAACAGAACATTCATCCCACAGTAATCATCAGTGGCTACCAAAAAGCAGTTAAAAAGGCTGTTGAGGTTCTTGAAAGCGCTGCGGTTCCCGTAGATTTGGGCGACCGAGAAACTCTTAAAAAGGTTGCTATGACCTCGATGCGGAGCAAGGCTGTTGGAGCTTCCAGAGACTTCCTGGCAGACATAGCGGTTGACGCCGTGAATCAGGTTTCAGAGAAACGGGGAGACAGCATGCTGGCGGACATAGACAACATTCAGGTAGTGAAGAAAGAGGGCAAAAGCATCCTCGACACCACGCTGGTTAAGGGAGTGATCCTTGACAAAGAGGTCGTTCACGCTGGTATGCCAAGACGCGTCGAAAAAGCCAAGATAGCGTTACTCAACGCTGCGCTGGAGGTTGAGAAAACCGAGATGAGCGCTGAAATAAGGATTCGTGACCCCTCGCAGATGAAGGCTTTCCTCGACAAGGAAACGAGTATGCTCAGCGGAATGGTTGAGAAGATCGCTGCATCAGGGACAAACGTGCTTGTGTGCCAGAAGGGAATCGACGACATGGCTCAGCACTTCTTGGCAAAACACGGAATTCTGGCTATTCGAAGGGCAAAAGAGTCGGACATGGAGAAGCTTTCGAGGGCTACTGGAGGAAAAGTGGTCACAAACCTTGACGACCTAAAACCCGGAGACCTTGGACACGCCGATATTGTTGAGGAACGAAAAATTGGCGACGACAAAATGACGTTCGTCGAGGGATGCAAGGACCCGAAGTCCGTTTCTTTGCTTATTCGCGCGGGGCTCGAAAGGATGGTCGACGAAGCTGAAAGAGCCATGAAAGACGCGTTGTCAGTGGTTGCTGATGTGGTCGAAAAGAACAAAATCGTGGCTGGCGGCGGAGCAATCGAAGCCGAAATCGCGAAAGAGCTGCGCAGGTACGCCACGAAGGTTGGAGGGAGAGAACAGATGGCTATCTCAGCCTTCGCGGACGCAGTGGAAGTCATACCAAAAGTCCTTTCGGACAATGCTGGCTTAGGAACCATCGACGTCCTCGTAAACTTGAGAGCGGCGCACGAGAAACCCAAGGGGCAGTTCATGGGAGTCGACGTGTTCTCAGGCAAGATCGTGGACATGTACAAGGAAGGCGTGCTTGAGCCTCTCAGCGTCAAAGAACATGCGGTGAAGTCCGCTGCTGAAGCAGCCTCGATGATTCTCAGAATTGACGACATTGTGGCAGCTTCGAAGCCCAAGGAACCGAAAGGACCACCCAATCTCCCAGAAGGAGAATACTAGACAGCCTTAACCCCTCCTATTTTATTATTATGTATCATATTTTTAGAAACGGAGGAAATTAGCTATAGCTAGTATAATTTAGAATCAAACCAAAAAAGAACATATTATTTCAAGTAGATTGTGATTATTTTACTGACGACACTTTTTTTCAGGTTTCTCAACCAAGTTAAGATAATGTCGTATGGATTCAAAGTTAGTCATGATTATAATTTTAAAGGAGTTCTCTAGCTGAATTAAAAACTTAAATCCGTTCTAGGAAATAGTGTAATCGCACGTTATAGACATATGCTGTGAGGAGTGTTTTGTGAGCATGAAGGCGCGTATTGCCACAATTTGTCATGGAGGAAACTTTCACAACACTATTGAGGAAAATCGTAAGCACGTTATGGGAGTCTTGGATCTCGCACTTCGTCTGAAACCTGACTTGGTTTGTCTCCCCGAAGCCTTCACAACGGCCTCAGTGAGTGACAAGTCGCCTGCCGAATTTTTTGAGCCTGTCCCCGGTCCGACAACCGACGCTGTCGCAGAGAAAGCAAAGGAACACGGTTGTTACGTTATTTGTCCCATCAAGGTGCAGCGCGACTCGAAACTGTGGAACTCGGCGGTTGTCATAGGCAGGTCAGGCGAGATCGTCGGTGCATACGACAAGGCGCATCCAGTCACCAGCACAAGCGACTACACGGTGCTCGAAGAAACGATTACCCCCGGAGGAGGATTCCCCATCTTCGACCTTGACTTCGGACGGGTCGGAATCCAGATTTGCTTCGACCTCGGCTTCCCCGAGGGCTGGAACGAACTAGCCCAGAAGGGAGCCAAAATAGTTTTCTGGCCCTCGGCGTACAATGGCGGGTTTCCGCTTCAGGTTTACGCGTGGCTGCACCACTATTACGTCGTGTCCTCAGTTTCCACCGACAAATCCAGAATAATTGACCCTTGCGGAGAGGTTCTCGCCGAAACGGACCAGCACGTGAACGTCGTCTGCCGCGACATCAACTTGGACTACGCCGTTTCGCATTACGATTTCAATTATAGCGTCCCAGACAGAATCATGAAGGCTTACCCAAACCGCGTGGAGGTACGGTCTCATCTGGATGAGGGCCACTTCCTTGTGGAACCTGTCGACGACTCCTTAACGACGGAGCAGCTTCAACACGAATTCGAGCTCGAGTCTGTAACCCAGTATTTCCAGCGGCACCGAAAAGCATACGAGTCGATTCGCCGAGGAAAATTGCCTGCTCCTCAAAGGGCGCTGCACGGGGATAGGCCTCAATACTCCAAAGTAGACGAGTAACCGCGAAACGTGTAAAACTAATAAACTGATTAAAGGAAGCAAAGAACCTTTAACGACAATAACAAAATATATTTCGTATTATGTGATTGAATACGCGTGATGGGCATGAAGGCAATCGTTGAGGAAAGAAGAGAAACCGAGGTCGCTGCTGAAGTCGATGTGGTCGTAGCTGGCGGAGGACCAGCTGGCTTTGCAGCTGCGACTGCTGCTGCCAGAAACGGGGCTGACACTATTCTGGTTGAACGTTACGGGTACCTCGGCGGGCTGGCTACAGGAGGACTCGTCATCTGTCTGGTCGAAACCGACAGGTATGGCTACGGAATATGCCGAGAAGTGATTGATGGACTTTGCGACTTGAAGGCTGCGAAGTTGAACAAAACCAGCGGCGAAACGCCTCGTTGGGTAGAAGGAGCCAGCTTCAGCGGCGAGGAAAACTGGAACTTTGACCCTCAGGCTTTGAAATATGTGGCTGATAAGCTGGTGACCGAGTCGGGCGCGGACCTTCTGTTCCATTCGTACACTGTCGCTCCCGTCGTGAAGGGGAAGAAGGTTCAGGGCATAATCGTCGAGGGGAAATCGGGAAGACAAGCTATTCTGGGGAAAGTGGTTGTTGATGCGACTGGAGACGCTGACGTGGCAGCAGCCTCTGGCGCCCCCTTCAGTCTGGACAGGCATCCGTGGGGGATAAACCTCGAATGCAGAATCGGCAACGTCGACCTCGAAAAAGCCCTCGAATGGAAAAGAGAGAACCCGAAGGCTTTCGAAAAGCTCATGAAGGAACTCGGAAAAGACGCTGGAATCGTCGGCTGGGGAGGAGACGTCAACAGGGGCGTTGTTTGGAGTCACGGTCCACACTTCTACGATGCAGACGGGGTGAATACAAAACACCTTTCGAAGATTGAGGTTGAGTCCAGAAAGAAAATCATTGAGGTTCTAGGGTTCTACAATAAAAACGTGCTTGGGTTCGAAGCAGCCTTCGTGCTGGAGTTCGCCCCCCAAATCGGCGTGCGAGAAACACGCCGCATAACGGGAGAGTACACCCTAACCAAAGAGGACGCGGTTGCTGGAAGAAGGTTCGACGACGCGGTCTCAAGCGGACCGTTCGACATTCCTTACCGATGCTTGGTTCCCAGAGAAGTTGACGGAGTCCTCGTGGCGGGAAGGTGCATGTCAACAACGCACGAAGCCCAAGGCGTCATAAGGAACATCCCGCCCTGCCTCATAACTGGCCAAGCAGCAGGCACAGCCGCAGCCCTCGCAGCCAAAAAAGGCGTTAAACCCAGAAAACTGGACGTCCACCTTTTAAGAGAAGCCCTCGAAAAACAGGGCGTCAAAATAAAGCATGGCAAATAGTTTTTACGGAAATTGTTTCTACAGGTTTTTCTTTAGTGGGCAGTTCATCGTTACCCTCAGCATTTCCGCGTAATAGTCTTCTCCGGACTTTAACTTAAGCGGGCGTTCGAGTCTGAAGCTTGCTTCTGCGTTTGCTTCTCTGCAGACTTCTCGTAATGGGCAGACGTGGCAGCGGACGACCCGTGAAGCCTGCGTGCCAGTTATGACGGGAGTGGGCTTCGATGGCGCAGCAAGCATCGTTTCTTCTTGGGCTTCGAAGGATTTTAGGAGGAATATGAGTATGGTTACGCCCATGACGAAGTCGCCTACTTTAACGTAGAAGGTTGACGCTGTCACGAGGAACCAGTTGCTGAGGGTCGCGCCCTGAAGGAAGGCTAACACGAGACTGGCGACGAAAAAAACCAGTAATGCCATTGACGTGAGCTTGAAGATTCTTTCGCGGAGTCTCAAAATGCTGAATAACGCTGTGAGCCCGAGGACTATCAAGCCCAAGTTAACGATTGTCTCAAGAATGCTGGTTAAAGAAGCCGAGGTCAGACTCAAAAGCTGCTGGACAATCGTGGAAAACCTCAGTCCCGTTGAGGTCGTTCTGACCGTGCCCCAGTATCCACCAAGAGCGAACGTTTGGGTCCCAACCTGATTAATCTGAAACCAGCTCACCGCCAGGGCGACGACGAGGAGAACAGCTCCTACCTTTAGCCAAATGTTCAGCTTTGTTTCCTGCAAGGGCATTGTTGACCCACGGGCGAATTGTTCGCTCAATCTGACTGCCCCTTTCGTGGTTTGTATTTTAGGTAGCCTTCGGATTTAAGCCTAATGAGTTTCCCGAAAAACATTAAATATCGTGCGGTCCAATCTTCTTTTTGTTTCCCATTAGAGGCACAGTCTGGATGTCAAGCGAGCATTGAAAACCTGCATATCGTACCACGAAAAGTTCAAGCAGTATGACCTCGGAGCCAACCATCCCTTCAGAGGCGACCGTTTCGTTAAGGCTAAGGCTTTCTTCGACGAAAAAGGATTGACGCAATCTCAGGACACACTGCTCATCCATCCCAACCCGATAGAGCGGACAGAACTGCTTAAAGCGCACACAGAAGAATACGTGGACCTCATTTACCGTCTGGCTGAATTGGGCAAACCGTACGACATTGACACCCCAGTCAACAAAAACATCGTTGAGGGACTAACGTACATCATCGGCGGAGTCGTAGAAGCTGGAGCAGCACTTTTCGAAGACAAAGCTGACCGAGCTGTGGCTCTGGGAGGAGGCTTTCACCACGCGGGCAAGGATTACGGCGGCGGATTCTGCCTTTTCAACGACATTGCAGTTCTGGTCGAAAATCTCCGTGAAAAATTCAATCTGCGCCGTTTTCTCGTCTTGGACTATGACGTGCACTTCGGGAACGGCACCAGCGACATTTACTACGGGGACCCAAGCGTGCTTTTCATCTCGCTGCATCAGGACCCTCACACAATCTTTCCAGGAAGAGGGTTCATCGAGGAAATTGGCGAAGGAGAAGGGGAAGGCTTCAACGTCAACATCCCGCTTCCCATGAGAACAGGCGAACAGGCATACCTCACCGCGCTGAGGGACGTTTTTCCTCCGCTTGCCGAGGAGTTCAAGCCCGACATCGTCATAGCGAACGGCGGAAGCGACGCCCATTTTGCTGACCACTTGGGCAGCCTCGGATTGACAGCCAAGGGGTTCTTCGACGTATCCAGAATCATATCTGAAGTCTCAGAAAAGGTGTGCAACGGGAAAGCCATTCTATTGATTACTAGCGGCTACAACATTGAGGTTTTGCCTTACTCATGGTATGCTTTGGCAGCTGGAATCGCTGGATACGAGCATGACAGAGACGCGATTGAGGACTATTACCCTGCGCCTCGTGACCCGTACCAGAACCAACGCGAGGTCGAAGCGGTCGTGAAGGAGCTTAAAGGGATTCTGAAGCAGTACTGGAACTGTTTTCGGTGAAACACAATCAATCATTACTTATGATTATTTCACGAGTTTCAACGTCTCTCTGAATTCTGGGGTTCCCGCCTTCCTGAGTAGTTCGTAGATGAGCATCTCTGTGGAGACGATTGTTACTCCGCTCTGCCTCATCCGCTGGATTGCTGTGGCTTTGTCTTCAGGGTTCCTCGAGGACGTCGCATCCTCGACAACGCACGTTCTGAAGCCGTTTTCGAGTCCTTCAATGGCGGTCTGGGTTACGCAGATGTGCGTCTCTATTCCCGACAGAATCAGCGTCTTAACTTGCGTTCCCGTAAAGGTTTCCCTGAATTTCTGCGAGCCGAAGCAGCTAAACTCCAGCTTCTCGATTGGTTGTAGATTTGGAACGAGCACCTTAATTTGGGGAATCGTCTGCCCCAAGCCCTTTGGGTACTGCTCAGTCAAAATAACGGGGATTTTGATGATGCGTGCAAACTGCACGAGATTAACCAGATTCTCCGCGAGTTTCTCTTTTTCAGCCACGTGAGCGAAAAGTTTTTCCTGAACGTCAATCACGACGAGGGCTGCTGCTTCCTTGGAAACCAATCCTGTCCTCATTCAGCCTTCACCAGCAAACATCTTGGACACAATCATTTAGTACTGCCGCCTCATTAAAGCCTATTCGATACCTGAAATCCCAAATTGACGCTTTTCACCTAGGTCTGTTTTGTTCAACAATAGAAAATGCTGTTTGACCAACAAACGCTTAAGCTGAAATGACCTGTCTGATTTGATTATCATCTGTTTTTCAATTATGATTATCATTCTGTAATTGGCGAAGACTGTCCTGATTTGCGGCGCAAATTTTCCGTTGTTTTGGGACGCAAATCCTGATTTTGTCTGGTTTGTATCTTTGAGATTTTTTTCCATAAAGCCTTTTTATCGAAAAGTAATAGTTTAGTCTCCAGAGGAGGTAGTAAAGAATGGAGGAAACCAGAAAATGCAATTCTTGCGGTGCATGGATGCAGTTCGCTGGTGAAGCGCCTTTCAGGATAGGAGGCACAGGCGGCGGATGGAAGCTTCTTTTTGGCGAATTCGCTGAACTCGGAGAACAAATGCTGCCACTCTACATTTACGTATGCCCTGAATGCGGAAAAATCGAGCTGTACGCAAACGAAAAAACAAAACAGCGACTATTGAGACAAAGGTAGATAGAAAAAATTCATAATTGCCAGCATTATCCTTTTCTCAAGTCTTTAAGGTTCGTATTAGTTAGCTGAATGATGCATGGTCTGACTTTTTTTGCGTTATAAAATGGACAGAGAGAGGTTGTTTGCATAGGCTTATCAATCGGGAACTATTGGATATTAATCAGGGATTTAATGGGATTGTATACCATCCAGATATGAAAAATAGATATTGGGATGAGAATGTGATGCCGAGATAACGGAACGAGGGCGGAGAAATGCGATGAAAAACGAACGAATAATGGTCTTCGCATCTCTACTAACCATTTGCCTATTCCTAACAGTCACGTCAACCCAAGCCATCGATGCGCCTCAACAGGCTGTAAATATTCCTGTTTATCTTGTTATTCATGTCAGAGACTATAACACGGGCGTTGCCGTTACCAATTTATCAGTTACTGTCTTTGTTAACACAGATTTGGGGTACAGAGAATTTTCCAATCGAACAAGCGAAACTGGAGTTATGCAGACAACTCTTGGAAGTATTGTAAATAATACTGTTCTCCAAACAATGACGCTTGAATACGTTGACCTATCTGAAAATTACTCGCTGATTAAAGTTCAGAACACGTTCATTGACGAATTGACCTTGTACTATGGTTTCTATAGTACTTACGGTGCGAACCACACGAGTTATTATTTCAGCACCGTTTTATCAAACAGGATTTTAGCTGACAGACAATACATAGAGGGCACAATCTGGATTCTAAAAGGAAAACTCGTTGGGGTTCTAGACGCTGACCCAATAACAGGGACGCACCAGCAACTCATAACCACGCCAGCGATTCTCACGGGCATCTCAAGCGACGAAAGCACGTTTGAGCGATTGTACTTCTTCCCAATTGGTTATGAAGTGACGATTTACCACGAGACCCAAACGTGGCAGAACATAGAAACCGAGAAGATGAGGTACGGCGAAGACCCCATTTCGCCACTGATTGTAAAAGTCGAAGAAAACACGACCCTGATAAACTGGATGCAGCATGCAACTGCGGAAGACATCGAGCGCGCGAAGTACAGCATGAGCAAGGAATTCGAATTCTTGAACTCCACAGGATATGCCCTCGACAAGGAGCAAGAGGAATACAACGCGATAAACAGCCTCTGGAATCGGGTCTTGAGACTCTATGAAAAAGGCGAGTATACATCAGCCTTCGGGGGCACTAGGATTTCGAACAACAAGTTCCTTGACCTCATGAAGTGGCTCCAGTACAATAACATCACAGCAGTCTTCACAGCAATTAGTGTAAGCTTCTTCGCGTATGGGTTGGGGTCGCTACTTTCATACTTCGTCTTCGACGAGCCGTCGCAAAACAAGCTTCGGCTTATCACCAAAGTCGCAATTTTCTTTTTCTCCGTGCTGATGATTTCGCTTTCCCACCCTTCCCTAAAGATAACCTTCGCCATGCTGATTGGGAGCAGAACCGTCAACTTGCCGCTGTCTCTCGTGGGCTGCTTCGTGATAGGAATCCTGACCTATTTCTTCGTGCAGCTGGTTTCGGTGCGCCAAAAAACGATGACGGACCTCGCCCTGCAACTGGGCGTCAGAAGCCTGAAGCGCAGAAGGTCCCGGACGCTGCTGACCTTTTTGACGATCACGATCATCGTTTCGTCAGCCATAGTATTCGTGAACATAACCGTGAACCGGGAAACCAGATTCGTGGGTCAATGGGTAGGCACCGATGTGTCGGGCGTCATTGTTGAGCCGGACACTTTGTCGACGCCGATGACCGAGTACGACGTGAAGTGGATTCAGCAGCAACCGTGGTGCGGGGAACTGTCCTACGTCAAGTCGATACGGTACCAAGAGAGGACGCCAAGAGACGAACTTCTCGTCCGCCGAGGATTCGTCAAGGGCACCGGAGGAACCTATGAAGTTGACATTGTATGCATTGACCCCTCCTTCATGGAGAAAAACTTCAACATGTCCCAACACGTTACTGGCTTCTGGAGCCAATTCGTCGAGGGAGAACCAGTCGTCATCGTTCCGTCCGACTTCGATTACATCATCACCCAAGACGTTTCCCTAAGCGTCACAGAGCAGGTTGGAACCGCGTTCGGTCCGCCCCCAGAAATATTCTTTGGCCGATTCCGAGTAATAGGCACTTTCGACCCACAAACAGCCTTCAGCGGTCTCGTGAAGCTCGATAATACTCCCTTGTTTGATAATCCTTCAGGCATCGTCCTCGTCCCACTGGAGTCCATTCAGGACGACGCGATGACGATTTCCGAGGTTACGATTCTAGTTGACCAAGGGTACAATCCCGTTGACGTCGCTCAGGAGCTCGCGTACACGTTTGTAGCCGCCTCCACAGCGAACAAGGAGGGACTGTCCCAGAAAATAGTTTGGTCAACGGAGTTTTCGGTCACCGGGCTCATCCCATACATGCCACTGCTTGTCATTGCGGGATTGATGGTTTACACCACGATGGCGTCAGTCTACGAGGAGAGGAAAAAGGAGTTCTCCACGCTGGCGACCCTCGGACTTGACCCTCACAACACGATTCAGGTCTTCCTCGTCGAAGCCCTCCTGCTTGGGCTGATGGGCACGTTCATCGGCTTCTTCGGCAGCTACATCCTGGGAACGGGCTTATCATACATGCCCAGATTCATTGGTACCCAAGGTGTTGAGTCCCTTGAGCTTCCGCTTGCCCACTGGTCGATGCCCTCAATCCTCGTGGCGATGTTGACTGGTGTCTTCATGGTTTTTCTCGGAGCGTACATTCCAGCCAAGAGGGCGCGTGGAGTCAGCCTCATGGGAAGGGAGCAGAAGCGGGAGATGGTTGGGGAGCTAATAACCTCTGGTAACGTTACCGCATTAACTCTGCCCATAAGGGAAAGCGTCCAGAACGGCGAGTTGCTGTACTCGTACGTCAAGGAAACCATCGGGAAATTCAGACCCTCGCTCGTGGACTCCCACTCGGTCAGGGGAGAACTGTACAAGGACGGCACGTTCGTTGTGTTCTTTGTCGCGATGGGCGAAATGGCCAAAGTAACGATTCCCTGTAAAATAGTGGGCGCAAGAGTGGAAGACAGCCTCGTCCCAGTTATCCAGTTCCCCGCAAGCTTCCGCAGCTACGAGAGAATCAGGCTCATAGTCCGAGACTTGGAACAGTACATGATCAAGTTCTCAGCATGGAAGGCCATGCAGCTGAAGATGACGATCATCAGGGAAGCCCCTCGGAAGGTTAAGACCCTAGAGGAAATCATAGTTGAAATCAAGGAAATCGTGGACCAAGTTAAGGACTGCAGCAGGAAACTCAGGATACTGGACGGGCAAAGGGGCAAACTGTCAGACGAAATCTACAACGAGTTCAGAGAGAAGTACACGCGCATGGTTGAGGAAAAATCGAAGAACCTGAGAACAATGACCATCAACCTAGAGCCGCACCGCAGACAGATCAGCGACGAAATCGGAAAAACCGAGGTCGAAGTGGAAAGAATCACAACCTCGTACAACCTAGGCGAAATCACAGAGGAAGAATTCGTGAAAACGTGCGGACCCCTGCAGGCAAGACTCGCGGAACTAAAAAACAAGGAAAAAGAAATGGAACAAATCTTCGACTTCACAAGAAAACCATTAGGAATGGAATACACGTAGCTGGACCCCAATTACTTCAAAAATAAAATAAAGTCACTAAAACAACCAAATTGAATTCTAAATATTATAAATGATTTTTGTGGCTTGGCGCGCCCCTCTTTTTCAGCCCGTTTTGGTTTCTTAGGAGGTGATCCGGCCGCAGGTTCCCCTACGGCCACCTTGTTACGACTTTTCCCCCCTTACGAAACTCAGATTCGACGCAGCCAAG
>CAZRIK010000034.1:0-17951 GCA_964600125.1 uncultured Candidatus Bathyarchaeia archaeon | reverse complement strand
ACTCATACATAGACACCGGAGCAAAAGTTGTGCTCCAAAACGAGGGAACAAGAGGCCAAGTTGTCGCACGAACCATAGCCACTGACAACGCCCAAATCTACGCCCGAGGCTTCCTGCAGGGAGAACACGACGCCAGCAAGGCTCATTTGGAGTGCCGGGGCCTGTTATTGTCCGACAAAGCCCAAATCTACGCAATTCCAGAGCTTCTGGCAAAAGCTAAAGGCTCAGACCTTTCGCACGAGGCTGCGGTCGGAAAAATCGCTGAAGACCAAGTCCAATATCTCATGGCACGCGGGTTCACGGAGGACGAGGCAACCGCTCTTATAGTCAGAGGATTCATGGACATAAGCATCTTTGGACTGCCAAAAGATCTGGAGAACGAAATCAGGCGCATGGTCGACATAACAGCCATCAAAGCCCTGTAGCCGACCTTCAATAAGAGTAGTCTGAAATCGTTTTTTGTATTCTCCCCTCTTTCAGCCCGATGACGTATTCCGTTATGCCGTCGACGTCCCTGAATCTTAGGTTAAAGAGCTTGCTGAACCCCCAGCTAGTGCATTTTATGCTGGAAATGACGGACGCCGCCGTAACCGCTTTCACGAAGTCTGTTGTCAACTTGTAAGCTGCAAGGAAAGCTCCGCACCAAGCGTCGCCAGCTCCAGTCGTGTCCATCATCTTCTCAACGGGAAACCTTAAGGCTGGAACCATCTGGACTTCGCCTTTTTCAGTTTTCACGATGGCACCGAACTCCCCCAGCGTCACCACAAGCGTCTTAGCCTCAAGCATCTTGAAGGCGATCGAAAGCGAATCCGTCTCAGTCAGAGTTTTCACTTCGGAATCGTTGATTATAAAGAAGTCAACCTCAGAAGATATTTCCCGTAGAACCTTGCGGTTTCTCCCAGTTTTCATGTAGCCAAGCCACGTGTTAACGGATATTTTGGTTTCAGGCGACGTTTCCTTGATTCTGGAAACAATCTTTTGAACCCTCAGGGGCGGCAAAGGAGAAATGTGGACGACATTGTTCGGGTCCAATTCTTCACGGGACAATGTCTCAAACGAAATTTTCTTTCCCGCGCCGTATTCTTCCTGAAGGTAATGGGCTTCCCACCTTTCATCGTAGCGAATAGAAAACTTTGTTGAAGGCATAGAGACCACTTTCACGCGCCTTTGAGCGAACGACTTTAAAACATCCAAGAATCTGAAATCTCTGCCAATCACAGAAGCCAAGACGACGTTCTCAACAAGCGTCCTCGCTGCCACAGCCGCGTGTAGAGCTGCGCCACCAGGTTGAACGTTTGAGCCATTGATGTTTTGGACTGTGTCAACCGAAACGTGCCCAAGGAAAGTTATGCTTCCTGACAATAGACAGCCCGACCATTTTGTAGTAGACTCAAGATATGTTGTGCTTCTTTATTGATATATACGGTTCGTCACAAAATAGAAAAAATGACAAATATTTCAACGAAAAAGGTTCGAAGAGAATGGTAAATTTTATAACATTGTTCGTTTCTAAGTTGAACCTCATAAAGTGATGAAGCATGTCAGGAATAGACTCGTTCAGCGACATTGACCGTGAATACCTGAGGAAACATCAAGGGTCCACAGTTCTCCACGAAAGAGCCATGAAACACTTCGCTAGAGGCGTAACCCACGACTCGCGCTTCTTTGAACCCACACCCATATACTGCGTTAAGGCTAAGGGCTCTCGCAAGTGGGACGTAGACGGCAACGAATACATCGATTTCTGGATGGGGCACGGCGCCCTAATCCTTGGGCACGCCAATCCCACAATAACCAAAGCAGTCATCGAACAGGCACGAAAGGGCACACATTATGGTGCGTCCCACGAGCTCGAAATCGAGTGGGCAGAAAAAGTAAAATACCTCATTCCCTGCGCTCGAAACGGGCTGGTCGAATTCACGAGCTCAGGCACCGAAGCAACGATGATGGCTTTAAGAATCGCCAGAGCCTACACGGGCAAGACGAAGGTTGCGAAGTTCATTTCGCATTTCCACGGCTGGCTCGACTACACGATCATTGACTATAATCCAGCTTTCTCCCCGCCTTTGACGGGTTCTTTTCCTTCAGGAGTACCTGAGGAAACGTGCCGAACGATAATTGCCCTGCCGCCTAATGACGTCGAATCCGTGGAGAAGACGCTTAAGCAAGGCAACATCGCAGCCGTCATCTTGGAGCCAGGCGGAGCCTCAATGGGTTACCTGCCAACCTTTAAGCCCTTTTTACAGGAGCTCAGAAGAATCACGCAAAAAACTGGGGTCGTGCTGATTTTCGACGAGGTCGTAACTGGGTTCAGGGACACGCCTGGCGGAGCACAAGAACATTACGGCGTAACCCCGGACATTTCGACCCTCGGAAAGGTTCTGGGCGGAGGATATCCTGGTGGCGCAGTGGCTGGAAAGAAGGAAATGATGGAAATGCTTGACATCAAGAAGGAGGAAGGCTGGGGCGTAAGAAGGATTAGTCATCCGGGCACCTTTAACGCGAACCCCATTAGCGCTGCAGCTGGCAATGCCTGCCTCGGGCTGATCAAGGAAGGGAAGGTTCACCCCAAAGTCAACCGTGTGGGCGAAGAGTTCAAGTCTGCCTTGAATGACGTTCTTCAAGACAATAACGTCAACGGATTAGCTTGGGAAACAACGCCCTCAATCGTGTTTATAGGCTTCGGCTTTTTAGAGGAAAACCTGCATGTCGTCGACATCGACGGCTACGTGAGGTTCCAGAAAAAGAGAGACCAAAGCCAGAAAGTAGTAAAAAGGCTTGAAAAAGCTATGATCAACAAAGGCGTTCATCTCATGTCAGGTCGGTTCATACTTTCCGTTGCACACAACAAAACAGACATCCAGGCAACCGAAGAAAAATTTGATTCGTCGCTGAAAGAACTTGAAGCAGAAGGAGCACTCAAAGAATTCACATAGGTAAACATCTAATAAAGGTAAAAATACACATTTTTCGATTGCAAATGAATAACTGTTTATTCAGCATAGTTCTATTGCTCTTAAATAAAAAAGGAGGCGGAAGGAGTCCTCCTCGTTAGACTAGTGCGTCCAATGCCCTTCTTTCGCTGACTACTCCAACGAGCCTGCCTTTTTTTGTTACCGCGAGTCTTCTCACGTTTTTGTCCCGCATCATTTCGATTGCATCTTTAAGTGTTTTGTCCGCTTCGATTGTTACTAGAGGCGTAGACATTATTTCCTGAGCTTTCGTTTTCATTGGGTCCTTGTGTTCTTTGACAATACATCTGACAATATCTCTTTCGGTGACTATACCACCAGGTGCGCCGCCACTCATTACGATCACTGAGCCAATGTTGTTCGTGAACATCTTGTCTGCTATCGACAGGACTGAATCAGAGAACAGTGCCGTGACAGGTGGACTCCTCATGACACTTTCAACTGAAACTTTTAAACCCAAATGTAAACCCCAATTATTATGTTAAAACATCCTTCTTTTATCTTTTTGGTTTCAACACTCAATATTACGTGATCTAAAATCTACGACAAAGATGAAGTAAACTATTGTGATGATTAAAACTATTCCAAAAATATAGTTACTAAAAAAAATGAAAAATGGGAAAATCTCTTATTGTTTTTGTTTAAAGAGTTCTTCGTTTGGTCTTGGCAGCCTTTGCTGAACTGGAGGTAGCGTAGGTCCACCTTTCTTTGGCTCTGTGAGGTAATAATAGGCTGTGCTTGAGTAATCGTTACTCAACGTGTTAGCGTGCCCGTGCTCGATTGTTGCCCTAATGCTTTTGCGGAACCTAATCGGGTCCTCAATGTAATACCGGTAGACCGTCTGTTTTCCCCTCCAGCTCCAGTCCTTCGTGCCTGAATAAAGAATTACGCCGTGGTAAGGCGCAGAAATTTCCTGAGTGGGACAAAAGGCACAGTTGAACCAGTCCTCGGTTCCTGTACCGTGTAGTGACGGCGGCCATTTTTCTCCGTCGATGAAGACCATGTCGTCTCCTTCTCCGTACCAGTCGTCAGGGTTGCGCTGGAAACAGTCCACGTCTAAGTGGGCACCGCAATAGATGCCGTTGCCTTTGGCGTCAAGAATGACGTAGTTTTGGTCTCCGCTCTTGTTTAGGTCGCGCGGGTCGTTAGACATCTCCTTCGTGGATATTCCTTCCTCGTAAGCCCACCCGTGAGTATTGTTTTCACGTCGCCACTGAACATGGAAGTACGCTAGGTCTTTGACGGCATCAACGGACTCGTAGCTTTCATAATCGACATAGAAGTAATGCCAGTAGTCTGCTTCGCCCTGGTTCTCCACCTCGACTAAAGCCTTAGTTTTAAAGGGCATAGGCCACCACGAGTTAAACCCTTTACCGTCCTGGGGACTCATCTGAAGAGGCAAAGATACAAAGTTCTTTCTGATGCCGTGCCCTAAGCCGAAGAAGTCCCCGATGGGGCATTCGACGCTGGGTTCTTTGCAGCCGTCCCAGAAGAACCTTAAGACGATGCGTCTAAGGTAGTCTTCTTTTGGTAACCAAAGAGTCATCCAAACGTGTTTTATGCAGCCTGGACCGTCAATGGCAGCTAAAGTCTTTTTTTCTCCTGCTTTAATTTGCCAAGCGTCACCGTTTCCGCCTCTTGTGTCGTAGCTCGATACTCTATGACTTGTATAATTTCTTAATTGGGGAAGAGATGCTAAACTTGAATTTCCGATCAACTCAGTTTCCTCAAGAACCATTGTTTCTTTATGACGTAATATAAGCCTTGCCAAGCTGTTAATCCAAAAA
This sequence comes from uncultured Candidatus Bathyarchaeia archaeon, assembly GCA_964600125.1. GTDB lineage: Archaea > Thermoproteota > Bathyarchaeia > Bathyarchaeales > DTEX01 > JAGTRI01. The sequence goes on along the minus strand of CAZRIK010000034.1, from coordinate 13,192 downwards.
AATCGTCGTTCAGGATTCGGAACATTAGGTTATTTTGATTCGTTCAGGATTTGTGTAAACATTATATCTTCTGTCCCTAACGAAACCTATGAGAGTTAAGCCTCTTTTTTCTGCAACTTCTATGCCTTTGTCGGTGCTTGATGCAAGTGATACAACGACTGGAATGCCAACATTTGCAGCTTTACTAACAATTTCTGAAGACAGCCTCCCCGTTGAAGCAAGGATCGTTTGTTCCAGATTGACGCGTTTCAGGGCAGCTTCCCCTATGACCTTGTCTACGGCGTTGTGTCTGCCAATGTCCTCTGAAAAAGCCAAAACCTCGCCTTCACTGTTAAGCAAGGCTGCAGCGTGCGTGCCTCCGGTTCTTTTGAAAACAGCTGCTTTGGAGTCTAACATTTTCGCAACGTTCAGAATAGATTCAGAATTTATTACAAGTTTCTGATGTTTTTTTGTTTTCTTCGCTTTTTCTTCCATTTTTGTTTGGGTGCCATTTTCGTGTAAAAGTTTAACGATTGCTTTTTCTTTCTCGAAACGCAGTTGCAGGATTTCCTCAGGACTTTTTATTACTCTTTGGGTCAACAGGTGTCCGACTATCAACTCTCTAGTCTTACTGGGAGAACACGTGAAAACTGTGACCAGCCTGTTGTTAACGAATAATTGTATTGTCGTTTCTGTTACGACCTCGTCTTGAACACGTTCAAACAGTCTTTTTTCGAGGTCGACCCTTGTGATTTCATGTTCCGCTGTATCTTTTCCTTCGCCCGTCTTCCTTTTTCCCGAATCCATTCTGTTTGGCACCTTTGTGAACTTTTTTATATTTTTTTATGCTAAAATATTAGGTTTTTGGCATAGCAAACACATAAATTGGGGAATTTTAGGCAGACAACCATAAACATTTTATATGGTATTAAAATGTTATATTATTTTTGGATGAACGAACATGTACCCTCCATGCGAGATTGTTACCAGATCAGTTCTTCCAGTGTTCAGGTCGTTCGTGGCAAAAGAGCTAGTCGAGAAATACGGATTCACCCAGATGGAAGCTGCCAAAAGGCTGGGGACATCACAGGCTGCAATCAGCCAGTACCTTCACTCGAAACGGGGGTACGGAGGATCCAGCCAGCTTAAACCTTCCTTGCCAAAAGTTCGCAAGTTAGCCAATGAACTGGCAAAGCGAATAGTGGCAGAAAACATGTCCGCTGAAGAAGTAATGGCAACCTTCTGCGACATATGCAGAAAACTTTACCCGCCCATATACCGATCCTAAAAAAAAGTTTGGTTTATGTTTGTGCTAAAAATTTTTTAAAGGAGTCCTAAATTTTTTCAGATCGACAAAAACTTTTCTAAACACATAAACTAGCTAACATATTAGTTCTATATAATTCAGAATGTTAGAAACTCTTTTAAGTAAATCAATTTTTTGAAATATGGTGTTACGGGTATTGCAGATTAAGAAAATTATCCTTGCAGTATTTGGAATTACAGCTGCAATTGTCGGTTGGGGGATGTGGATGGAGCCTCATCTGGACTTCGACATCCTGCTTTCGTTGATGGCTGAAGAAATTATGCGGTTGACCAGAGACCCCTTCGCGATACTGGGATTCATGATCATGCTGCTGGGAGTATGGGTCTTCTTCAAAGCAATCTTCGAAAACCAAGACATGAAGGGAATCTTCTCCTTCGACAAAGAACACGATGGACTCTAATGTTAAAAGAAGGAAAGACTTGTTTCTAATCCTTCTTATATAATTGGTAAAATTCTTTGAGGATTTCTGAGCATTATCGTTTCTTCTTCCTCTTCTGTTAGACCCAGCTTCCGGAACGCTGGCAACACATGTGTGAACATGTAAAGAAATGGCGGGAGTGGCATGAAGGAGGCGACGGAAAACGGGCGTGACTCCGAAACGTAGCCGTGGTCTAAACCGAACACTATTTTGTCGCCCAACCCAATTTCGAAGATTCCGTGTATCGCCTCCATTAAAGGTCGCCAGTCTTGGTCTTCGGTTATCGCGAGAGTTGTCGGAAGAAAGTTAGCTCCGCGTTCCATCCATTCGATGCACACTTTTCGGCTTTCAGCATTCATCAGGTGCCAAGCTGTGTGACCGACGACGACGCGGTTTAAGTCCACACCCTCATCTAAAAGAAGCTGCAGCTGGCTCGTTTCCGCTCCAACCTCGGTGCAATGGGTGGTGATGTGGACTCCCGTCTGCTTTTGCGCCTGAGCCCCAGCAACGAAAATTTTCTCTTCAGCTTCCGTCATCTTGGGCTGGCTGCTCGCGAGTTTGATTGCGCCAGCGTGAACTTTGGTGTCGTGGATTCCTTCGAGAATTTCTTTAATACAAAAATCAGCAAGTTCCTCAACAGATGCTTTCTTGACGTAAGGCCAGATGGCGTCTTCTTGTGTTTTCACCCAGTAGGTTCCAACTTCGACTTCGCGGTAGAAGCCTGTGCAAAGAACGATGTGAATGTTTGCTGTTTTGGACGCCTCGACATAGAAGGTTGGCCAGGCACGCCAAGGCGAAGGAGTGGCTTCGATGAAAGCGTGGCACCCATAATCGGCGCATTTTTCTAGTAAAGGAACCGCTTCTCTAAACAAAAGTCCACGGCGTTGCACAGTTATCAGCTTTTCCTCGGTGATTAGTTCCATCTTTTCCCAGTCGTAGATGTCGCAATGCAGGTGCTCATGCATCAATACGCGACCAAGCTCTGAAGGGTCAACAGGACCCTGCACCGTCAACACCGTTCCTTTAGGAAGCCCCATATTGTCATTTCCTCTCGTCCGAATCATGTTTGCAGCCAAAAAATACCTTTATTATTAATTCCTTACTGCATCTATAATGGCATATGCCATAAATTTTTCGGTAATCCATAGCTCGATAAACACCAGTCGTCTTCACGACGAACTAAGCTTCTAACACCAAACCTAATTCTTGAGGAACAGTCCTTATCAACGAAAAAAATGGTGCGGGAGGCGGGATTTGAACCCGCGAACCCCTAAGGGACAGGCTCCTGAAGCCTGCGCCTTTGACCTGGCTTGGCGACCCCCGCTGCTGATCGGCGTTCAGAAGATTTCATCAATTACGTTTGGGCGTGTTTCATCCAAGCAATTACTGAGTAAAAGAGACTTGAAATATAAAGATTTCACGTGCTATGTGTCTCCCAAAATGCACAAAAACAAGGAATCCGGTGCTCACGTTCGAGACATATATATCCGCATGAAAGCGAAGTTTATATGGCAGCTTCAGAATTCAGCAATTCCGCCCGTTTCACGGAGACCGTCGCCGATGTTCAGGACATTCACTTCGGATGCCAAGTCGCTGATTAAAGGCAACATTAGGGCGCTTACTGTCCGAGACTCTCTTTTGACAATGATCGCGGGATTAACGGGCGGACTTGACGCATTGTACGTGAAAGAGGTTTTAGGAGCTGACGTCGTAGTCCTTGGGCTGATCGCTTCAATTTGGTCCGCTGCTTTCCTGTTTTTTATTCTGATCGGCGGGTGGCTGTCTGACCACTACGACCGAAAAAAGATGCTGATTATCGGGATGGCTCTTACTTTGCCTAATCCCATCATATTCGCCTTGGCGCCGGATTGGAGAATCACAATTCTGGCAAATCTGCTTGGGGCTTTAGGAGCAGCCTTCTCAACGCCCGCGTATGTCGCGTTGCTTTACTCTTCCTCGGAGCAGAAAACCAGAAGCCGCGTTCTCGCTGTCATGAACACATTGATTTGCTTGGTTAACGTGTTTGTTCCGCCACTGGGCGCATTAGCCGTTCAAAGGCTTGGGGGTCTAGACGAGATTCGGAAAGTCTTTGTTGCCCAGTTCTTTCTGTCTATTATCGTCCTTTTTTTGACAAACAAGAAACTGGAAAGTTCAGTTAAGCGCGCAGGTGCTCAGTCAAAGGGTCTTACTGACTCGATGAAAGGCATCTTTGGACAGATGACCAACGTCTATAAACTGTCAAAGGAAAGAAAAGCCACAGTATGGCTTTTCATAGCCGTTTCTGGACCTTGGGCGTGGGAAACCGTTGCCCCCCTTTGGATCATATATGCAGCGGAAGTATGCAAGTCTTCATTGACGATTATCGGCTTTCTCCCCGCAGTCTATAGCCTGACCGCCGCTGTGATTTTGTATCCGCTTGCTAAAGTTTCGGACCGAAGGGGCAGAAAAAAAGTCATCGTGCTTGTCCGCCCTTTTCTGTATTTTTGTGTAGCTGCATTAATTGTGGGCGGCACTTTCCCAGAATTAGTCGTAGCTCCCTTTATCCCACTTCTTGCATGGGTCTTTAGGGCAATAGGGGATTCTGCTGGACCCTCATGGACGGCGGCTTCGACGGAGGTGATTCCAGACGAGCTGCAAAGCGAATGGGAGGCGACGAGAGACTTCTTGTGGAGGGCAATGGCAATCCCAGCCAGCATTTTCGGAGGATTATTGTGGAACGTGGACCCGAGATTGCCCTTCGTTTGCGCCTTCCTTGTAGATGGACTTGTAAGGTTCCCCGTGCTGATCCGCCTGATTCCAGAGACTCTGATAGTGTACAAGTCTCCTCAACCTCTAGGACCGCATGTAATCGTTTATGGTTTGCCTTCGTCTGGAAGAACGTCCATCGCCCAACTTATACAGAAAGAATTGGACTATGGAATAATCGAACAACCCACCACAAAACGGGAGCAGCAAATCCACCAGCCTCTTTTCAGGTTCACCTTCTTTGGCGACAGAAAACACATGAAGATGGAAGACCAAGTCTCTGAGGCGCTTTCGCAAAAGAAGACCGCCTCGGTGATTGAAGGGGAAGCAGCCTTGTTTGCTGCTAACGAAAAAGACAAGGGCGTGGTGGTCTTGCTTGTCGCCTCGAAAAACGAAAGGATACACAGAAAAACCAGCAAGTCCCAAGAGCCAGAATTCGTTGCACTAAAGGAGCTGGAAGAAAAAGACCGCGAAGTCGCAAAGCTTACGAGACAACTTTATGGAGTGGACATTTCGAAGCTTCCGCCATTCGATGTTGCCATAAACACCGAGAGGATTCCGCCTGAAAAAATCGTTAAAATTATTTCTATGCTACGGGAAAAAGACGAAGCAATAAAAGACCAGCAATAATGAGGGCAATCTAGCGTTTCTAAACAATGATTATTGTAGAGCACCTTTATTTGTTAAAGCGTATGATTCATGTAAAGGGTGTCGAAGGATGCAGCCAAATCAGATGCTGAGAAAGGAAAGAGAAATGAATGAGGTAGAGACGGAACAATTTCTTTGCGAATCCAAGGTTGGCAGACTAGGAGTCTGCAATAATAACGAACCATACATTGTGCCAATGCTGTTCGTGTATGCTAAGGAAACTGAAACGATTTATGTTCACAGCGCAAAAAAAGGCAAAAAAATCAGCATAATTGAAACAAACCCGAATGTGTGCTTCGAGACCGACGAAATGTCAACAATCATTCTCGGCAAATCACCATGCAACTCCAGTTTAACATACCGCAGCGTAATCGCGTTCGGCGAAGCAACTTTCATCAATGACACAAAAGTAAAAGCCAAAGTGTTAAACATGCTGATGAAAAAATACGCCGATGAAACAAAAGATAAATTGGTCACTCCTGAAATGGCAAAAAATTCACAGGTCATCATGATTAAAATATTATCGAAAACTGGGAAACAAAACAAAAAAGCCTAAGAAAATATTATGCTTGAATTTTAAGTTCAGCTGAAAGAAGATTAAGTTCTCTTTCAGCAATCTTTTGTTGCCAAGGTTCAAAATCCGAAATTTCTAGCAAGCTTTTAATGAACTTGATGCTGTTCTGTAAGTGGGTCTTTATTTCGCCTTTTTCGATTCTTTCCTTAGTGACATGAATTGTGGTTTGTCTGTTTGACCAGTCTCCAGGCTGGTCGAAGCCAGGCGTAAATTTGGGTAAAAATCTTTTCAGCGTTTCGATGTCGACTGTGCTTCCTAACTTCCTTATTTTCCCAGTGGCTTTCCAATAGCTTTCGTCGACCCCATACAACGTCATGTCATACCCATTGAAAGCCAAGTTGGTTATGTTTTCAATCGCGAAAGCCATTAACTCGATGCCATGTTTCTTGGCAGTTTCGTCTATCAGTTTTAAGCTGGGCGCCGAGATGAAACCGTAAAGAATTAACGTGCGAACAGAAGACCCGACTTCCTTGCATTTCTCAACAAGCCTTTCAATCGAGATTTGACCCGTTTTTCCTGTTGCTTCAGTGTCAGGCTTCAACACTACAATCTCTTTATCATGCGGCAGCTCGTCAAAATCCTCGTACACAATGTTCAAACTCGAAGAAGTTTCTTCGTCGTGACCTCTGTATGAAGGCTTCACGTAAAGAGGGCGAATCCACACGTTCCTTAGCCTCTTACGCCCTGTGATTGCCTGAAAAGCTGCATGCATCTCGTATCCTGGAGCTGCCCGTAAAACGTTTTCAAATATAATACAGTCCGCATCCATTTTTGAGAGTTCCGCCAGCTCGCTCATGGCTTTTCCAGCCTCTGATGCTGCCTCAAACGCAAGGGTTCTTAATGAATCTCCGACTATGTGAGGGTGGCACGCAATCTTTCTCCCCTGAGGCGTGTCGATTATGAAAAGTTTGTCTGTCAGGTCTGGTCTGTGGACTTTGAAGACGTTTGTCGAAGGTTTCAAGCCTCTAACTGGGACTTTGCTTGTTGATTTTACGTCAATGCCATGATTGTCTATTATTCTTTGGACACAGGCATCATTAATTTGAGCATTCAGCATCATTTCAACTTCCACGACACAATACACACATCATTTAAATGTTCCAGCGAAGAACGAAACCATCCCCAGAAGCATCCAAATTAATGCGAGATTTTTTATGCGTCTAGCGTTCTCTCGGGAAGGATTCTGAGCAAGCATGATTGAGGAAACGAAAAAGCCCGCGTCTGCAACTGCAACGAAGGGAACATACCAGATTGAAACTATGCCCAGAAGCCATGGAACCAAGCTGAGGAGCACTGCGGAAAGAAAGAAAAATGAAGACACGGCTGAAGCGACTTTTCCTCCGTAAACGACCATGACGGTCTTCATTCCCTTTGCCTTGTCGCCTTTGGCGTCCACAATTCCCTTCACGACCTCTCGTCCAGCGTTAGACAAAAAAGCCAAAGCCGAAAACAGCAAGACCTTTATACTGAAGCCTTGACCAACGACGAAGCTTCCGTAGACGAAAGGAATTGCGACGCATGCGCTGACAAGGAAGTTTCCAGGCAACCCAGTTCTTTTTCCTTTCGTCGCGTACGTGACTGAAACCGCTAGGGAAATTGTGGCTATTAATGTGGGCATGAGGGAAGGCGGATTGACGAAGGCTGATGCCGTTAGACCTACAAGAATGAGGATTAAGGCGAAAAATATGCATTCTCGACGTTTGACAGTTCCGCTCGGGAGCGGGCGATGCGGCTCGTTTATTTTGTCAATATCATAGTCATAATAGTCGTTTATTGCCATCGAGGCACCTGAAAGCGTGAATGCCGTGGTGAATCCAAACAAAAGGTTCAGAGCAACATTTGCGGAAAACGGTTCCGCCAATGCCAAAGAAGCGCCAACGACTACCGCTAGACCCATCATCAGCCCGTTAATCGGACGGAGAAGCCTAATGAGACCCGCAGCTCTACTCATTACCGAAACACAGCTAACTTTTAAAATAAAGAGGATGACTGGTCGGATAATTGTTTTTCGGGAATACGCCCAAGAAAAAGTGGATACAAAAGCATCAACATACTTCCCTTTTTTATTACAATAATTGGCTTATCTTGTCAGTAACTGTTGCAGAAAGAGACTTTCGGCGTACAAAGAGCATTCTTGGGATTCTAATCATATGACGGTCTCGAAGTTGCTGTCACATTCACGGTCGCTGTTTCACCTGACCTCCAAACCGTAAGAATGATGGTTTGTCCAGGCGACACGTGTTCCTCAACATAGGCAGTCCACTCAGCAATTGTACGAGTCGGATGCCCATCGACAGCTAGCACGATGTCTCTCGCCATGTAACCAAGTTGTCCTTCAGAGTCCGTCGTTTCAACCACGCCTTTCAAACCTGCTTGTTCTGCAGGATAATTTTCAATTACCTCCCAGACGAGCAATCCAGACTGGAAAGATTCAACATTAAGAATATTGTAATCCTGTATTACTTCTGGCGTCAACTCCAGGATGTAGAATCCAATGAATGGGTGGCTATAGTAGCTTTTTTCAATAATGGATGTGACAACACGTCTTACAATATTCGAGGTTATCGCGAAATTGAAGCCATAAGATGTTCCAGCGTTCGTTATGCCGACGACGTTTCCAGACAAATCCAAAAGCGGACCGCCTGAGTTTCCGGGAGCCAAAGTGATGTCCAGCTGCGTCACGGGAACCTTTATGGGCACTTCGTCTAGCTCGATGACTTTGTTTACTTGGCTCACGTAGCCTGAGGACAAGCTACCTGTGAGCCCAAGCGGGTTTCCTATGGTGACTACTTGTTGTCCAACGTAAAGTTCTGAGGAGTTCCCCAGTTTCAGTGGCTTCGCTTCTGGCGGCGAACTGGAAACCATCAACACTGCGACATCGGAGTAGGCGTCTAATCCCACGAGTGAGGCACGTCTTCTTGTTCCATCGTAGAATTGGACATAAATTTCTGTCTCGCCCTCGACGACGTGCCAGTTTGTAAGAATCATGTTTGAGCTGTTGTATAGGAATCCTGACCCTTGCCGCGTGTTTGTGGTTATGACGACCACAGACTTGTAGGTTGACTGGTAAATTTCAGCTGGCGTTTGACTCACAATGCTGGACAAAGACTCTTCCAGCTCAGAAACTTGGGCTTCTAACTGGCTGATTAATATTCTTATCTCTGTAACGTTACCTAAGGACGTCTGGTTAATTTCCCCCAAGGTTTCAGTCAGGTTTGCCAGTTCAGCAGCTACGTTTTGTTGTGCCTGAATGTTAATGAAAATCAGGTAAGTGTTGATGCTGGACATGGCTATTGCGACAACGCATAGGATGGCAAGAAATTTGGTCACTCGGATGGGCATAATCCTTTCCTCTCATACTGAAACAAGCGTTGATGCTCTAAAACTTTTTCATTGATGTACGCCAAACGGACTTATCTCAGGAATTTACTAGTTCAGAGCTTTCTTCATTGTCACTGATGACGTAGTTGTCGATTTTGTCCGCAACCTTAAAAACCCACTTGTAAGGAAATTTGCCTGCTAAGACTGCTTTCTTTTTGTCGTAAACTTCAAACATTCCAAGAAATTCAACGAGCTTCTTAACCTGTTCCTGTTTAAAGTATATTCTGTCCGAGCTTGTGGACTTTACTTCAAAAGCCAGAATACAGTCATCCTTAGTCGCAAAAACATCAGGCAACGGTTCAGAACTTGGAGCTGAAACAGGAACTCTGACAGCCTTGAATCCTTTGGCTCTGAGCTTTTTTACGAGGTCTCTTTCGGCACGGTGACCATGTTCTCTCATCCGTCTGCTTTCGCTACTTGAAAGCTTTCGACCCTTTCGTCTGCTTTTGGGTTTTGTTTTTTCAGCTATTTCTCTGAGAGACAAAGTCTTCGCCTTTAGCTTCGCGGTTCTTCCAGTGGACGAATGGCTAATCGGACAAGGTCTTGGAGCCAGTTTGAAAAAGTAGGCGCGTTAGCGTACTTTTGGTATTTTTTTCTGTACGGAACCTTTGAAATCATGTGAAGGCCAATCATTCTTCGAACGTAGTATTTTGCGGTTGACCTTGGGATTCCCGCTTCACTAGCAAGGTCTCCGCTCGTAAACACCATTTTTAGCCTAGAATACGCTCTTAGAACATCAGCTGGAAAAGGCATGGACGAATTTACTATCTCAACCAAATCTTTACTTAACTGAACCATTATTTAGCCCTCTTTTCGGTTCAAAAATATGACTTTCCTCCTTATAAGACATTCTGATGATTTTACGGAAAAAAATACTTTGAAACAAACCAAAAATCATGTAATATTCGTATTCTGGACGATATTTCACGAGTCTTTCTTCATCATTTCTGCTTATTGCTTTGTATTCTTATGAAGTAAAAATCAATTTAATATTTTACCCACGTTTTTGGACTAATTTAAAGTCTATGAGACATTCATAAAGAATATATTTTTAGAGGATATATTATGGACTTACTTTTCATCCATATTTTATAATAATTTGCGTGATTAATCAAAAATGCATTATTTGGTCTAGGTATGCTGGCATTGATGTGAGAAAGTCTCCCAGTTGCAGAACAGGAACTATGGGTACGCCTTTGTGAAATTTTTGGTTTCCAGGCGCCAGAGACAAAATCATCGGCACGAAATGTGCACGTTTCCAGTTTCCCATTCCAATCTTGTCGTTTATGGATTTGGAAGCCTCGTAAAGGTTTTTGGTTCTTTCAGCCTGCATTTCAGCGGCTTTTCTGCTTCCTGATCCGCTCCATCCGTGATGCCAGTGTTTGCAGTCAGCGCACACGATTAGCGGTTCTTTAAGCGCCAAAATGTCGATTTCCCATCTTCGGTTTGCCGAGGTGAACCTGAAATGCTTTTTAGTTTTGTAGCTGTTGGCTTCGAACGCTGTGATTGAGATGTCTTCGAACTCAAGCCAAGTCAACGAATCGCAGACTCTTTCGATGTCCGCTCCCAGCTTCACGATTTTCATAACCAACTTCAAACGTTGCTTAGAACCAATACTTACTGACTTTGATGAAGGGGCATAGGTTACAAGGTTAACGTGCTTTCTTAGAACTTCCCTTACAATCTGAACTGGAACGTGGGCTTCTTGGCTAATGCTTTCTAGCTCTGTTGCGCCCTCTTTTGTGAGTTTAAGCAGTGAAACCAGAACTTCACGTTCAGCGAGCATCGTAAACCGAATAAATATTGGTAGTGAGGTTGATAAAAACATTCAAAGACAGTTAAACATAAAATAGAAGGAAGATCATTCCGTTTGTTATTTAATTAGACCATTTTTGGTAGTAAATTGTTGATGTTTTTGTATCCACTTTTAAACTGAACTGCGAAGATTACATGTAGGTATCAAAAAATATTTGTGCATAAACGAATTAATTTAAACAATCAAACTGGCTAAATGCAAAGGTGAAATGAAAGTGAAATCGTTAACGGTCAAGGCGAAGAGGCTAACTGCAAGTTCATTCGCCAAGTTTGGCAAAGTGGCTGACGCTCACACAGTTCCGCCCCTAGTTGAAACCGAGAATCTAAAATTCTGGACAACAATCGCAACCTACACGGTTGACGGTGAAACAGAAATAGCACTTTGCGACGTAAAAAAAAGCGTTGATTTCGTTGGATTATTAGAAAGGCATGTTAAAACACCCGAGATTCTCGTGCCAATCAAAGGCGACTTCATATTACCTGTAGCTCCAGCAGGAAACCTCGAAAATTCAACAGAAATCCCCGAAGCTTCAAGTGTGGAAGCCTTCCTCGTCCGTTCAGACCAAGCAGTAGTGATGGAAAAAGGGGTTTGGCACACCGCACCGATACCGATTGGCAAAGAAACCTCGTTCTTCGTAATCTTCAGAAAGGAAACCACAAAACAAGACGCGGTCTTCAAAAAGCTCAGAAACGATGAAACTGTCAAAGTCGTAAGATAGAACCGTTAAGCATCGAAAAAAAGATGATTTTCGTAAATTTTTTCAATTATTGTCGGACGTGTCCTCTTCCTAAGCCAAAGTACTTAATCGTAGTCAGGTGCTGTACGCTCATGGGTCCACGAGCATGAATTTTTTGGGTGCTAATGCCGATTTCGGCGCCTAAACCAAACTGGTTGCCATCCGTGAACCGCGTTGAGGCATTCCAGTAGACAGCTGCAGCATCTACGCGTCGAATGAACGTCAATGCCTTATTGAAGTCCGAAGTAAGGATGGATTCAGAGTGTTTGCTTCCATACTTGTTTATGTGGGATATAGCTTCTTCGAGTCCATCGACCACTTTAACGCCGATGATGAGGTCCAAGTATTCAGTGTACCAGTCTTCCTCGGTTGCTGGCACAACATCCGCAACTATCCTGCAGGTTTTTTTGCATCCTCGAACCTCGACACCGTGGTCTCTAAGCGTCTTCATAATCTTCGGCAAAAATGAATCAGCGACATCCTTGTGCACCAACAATTTTTCTGCAGCATTGCAGACGCCGGGTCTCTGGCACTTGGCATTGACGATTATGTCGACTGCGCGGGTTAAGTCTGCGTCATTCTCGACATAAATGTGGCAGTTACCCACCCCAGTCTCGATGACAGGCACTTTCGAATTTTCGACCACAGCCTTAATCAAGTCAGCTCCGCCTCTGGGAATAAGGACATCCACGTAGTCCCGCATCGTCATAAGCTGTGTGGCAACGCTTCGGTCTGCAACAGGAACAACCTGAATGGCTCCGTCAGGAATCCCCGATTCAGCAGCTGCTTGACTGAGCACCTTCCCTATCATTGTGTTGGAGTTAATGGCGTCAGATGCCCCTCTAAGGATCACGGCGTTACCTGATTTCAGGCAAATTCCCGAAGCGTCAGACGTAACATCAGGCCTAGATTCGTAAATTATGGCTACGACGCCCAGTGGAACCCTAAGTTGACCAATGATCAGTCCGTTCGGCAGTGTCCACGTTTTCACGATTTCGCCGATTGGGTCAGGAAGATGAGCAACTTCCCGTAGGCAATTCGCCATGTTCGTTATTCTTTTCTCGTTAACCAGAAGCCTGTCGAGAAGAGCTTCTTTGACTCCTTTTCTGCGTGAGACTTCCATGTCTTTTTTGTTAGCTTCGATTATTACATCAGAGTTTTTTTCTAACGCGTCCGCCATATTACATAGAGACCTGTTCTTAGTTTCGGTTGAAAGCTGCGCCAACAAGCATGAAGCCTGCTTAGCCTTCTTGCACATCTCCAAAACTAGGTCAGTCATGTTTTCAAGCTTCCTTTTCATTTAAATGCATACGTTTTCTTGTTACAATCTCTTTTTGCCTAACATAACCTAAAGTTTTCTTTACGCCCGAAGTATTCATGCCTTTTGTCTGATTTATCTCGTCACTTGTATAGTTTGCTGTCCCCCTTCCGAACTCGTCGCCTTCCGGACCTACGAGACTAACCACATCGCCTACCTGAAATTGCCCAGAGACCGCTTTAATTCCGACAGCCAGCAGACTTGCTCCTTTCAAAATTGCGTTCCTAGCCCCTTCATTAACGTGGATTTG
>CAZRIK010000033.1:0-17996 GCA_964600125.1 uncultured Candidatus Bathyarchaeia archaeon | reverse complement strand
TCATCCAGAAGGAGCTGGCTTCGAGCCGAAAGTACTGGAAAAGGACTGGAAACTGCCTCTTCTGCACAATCATCGAAAAAGAGCTGAAGGAAGCTGTCCGCATCGTTTGCGAGAACGACGATTTCGTCTGTTTCCTGCCGTTCTTCGCCCACTGGCCATACGGCGTCCAAGTGTACCCGAAAAGGCACGTCGCAGCCTTGACTGACCTTACGGACAAAGAGAAAACAGCGTTCGCTTTAATCCTGAAGACTGTTCTCAGAAAGTTCGAGAACCTGTTCAACACGAGTTTCCCCTACATGATGGTTCTGCACCAGAGACCCACGGACGGGAAACCTTACCCTCACTACCACTTCCACGTAGAGTTCTATCCGCCTTACCGAGAAAAAGACAAGATAAAATACTTCGCAAGCGTGGAAAGCGGAGCTGGAACAATAACCTTCGACTATACACCAGAGATGAAGGCTGAGGAACTGCGGAATGCTCCTGAGACCTGAAGGATTTTCTGAACATCAAGTCATTAATAATAAGTCGTCAAAGCCCTTAATGGTAACGAAGGAGGCTGCGGTTCTTGAAAGGAACGGTTGCGGTTTCGTCGCCTGGGAGAGCGGATTTCCTCAACACTCACCAAGACTACAAGGGCTTGCCTGTTGTGCCCGTCGCCATCAACCTAAGAATGCGTCTTATGGCTGAGCCCACCAAAGACGACAGTTTCACGATTATGTCGCTTGACCTCCAAAAAATGAGTGAACGCTTCACAGACAGCTTCAAAATCGGAATAAACGAGATGCTGGAGGGAAAGTTCTTCGGCAACTACCTCCGCGGAGTCGTAAACGTGCTGGTCAAACAAGGGCTAGCCAAGAAGTTTCGCGGCATGAACGTGACGATAAAAAGCGAAATACCCGTAGGCTCCGGGTTGTCCAGCAGCGCCGCGCTTGAGGTTGGGTTTGCAGAGCTACTTAACCACGTTTGTAGGCTTGGGCTATCCAAACATGACTTAGCTGAAGTAGCCTTCGCCGCGGAAAACAAGGAGGCAGGCATCCCGTGCGGCAGGCTTGACCAGTACGGCGTTGCTTTCGGCGGGATAATTAGGCTTGAGTGTGTGCCGCCTTACAGTGTTGAGCCCCTTCCCTTCAAGGACCTAACTTTTGCCATCGTCGATTCTGGAATCAGGCATTCAACAGCTGACATCCATCCGAAAAGACAGGAGGACATAAACAGGGGACTCAGGGTGCTCATGGAAAGCAAAATGGTTCCTGAATCCCTGAAAAGCAAGCTTGGTTACACGTTCAACGAGCCGAAATGGGAAAAAATAGACGAAGACGAGATTAAAGATTGTCTTTCAGTTTTGGACGAAAAGGCGAGGAGCCGAATCCTGTTTACTTTAAGAATGCAGGAGTCCACCGAGTTCGCCCTAAAAGTTTTGCGCCAAGAAAAAGTAAGCAGCTCAGAGGCTAGCGTTTACTTTGGAGAAGAAAGGTGGAAAGCCCTCGAGAACGAAGCAGCTTCGGAGCTTAACTACCGAATTTTGGGCGCAGTAATGAATGACCAGCAGGCTTTGCTTAGAGACTTTTACGACGTTAGTTTGCCGAAGCTTGAGGACATCTGCCAACACGCCCTGAATACAGGTGCTTACGGCGCAAAAATTTCGGGAGCAGGCATGGGCGGAAGCATAATCGCGCTGGTCAAGAACGAGGAGGACGGAAGGAGAGTCATTGATGCCTGCCTCCGCGTGGGCGCCAAGAACGGGTGGGTCTCCAAAGTCGGAGAAGGCGTAAAAGTAGAGCAAGCGTGAAATTAGAGAGACATTTAAACGCACTTCACGTCTATTATTATTTTGGTTCTGGGTTATGGTCTCTAACATTTCTGCTGAGGCGAAGAACAAGTGGGCGGAGGTCGCTGCCTGCCACTCCGCGCATGAGAAGATTAGGTTGATGCGGGAGTTCATCTCGCTCGTTCCGAGGCACAAGGGAACGGAAAAGCTCTTGGGCAACGTGAGGCGCCGCATAGCGGTCCTCGAGGACGAGGTTGAGAAGACCAAGGCACGCAGGAAAGGCAGCCGCGGGGGAGGCTTCTCGGTTCCTAAAGAAGGCGCTGGGCAAATCATCGTTTTAGGTCCGACAAAAGTTGGGCGAAGCAGCCTTTTGGCTTCAGTAACTAACGCCAAGGTGGAGGCGTCGCCAATACTTTTTGCCACACGGAAACCCGTAATCGGGATGCTGCTGTACCAAAACATCCAGTTTCAGCTCGTGGAAGCGCCAGCCGTGGTCGAAGGCGCATCTCAAGGCAAAATGGGCGGGTCGCAGATTCTGGGTCTCGCGCGGAACGCTGACAGTTTGATGTTGATGGTTGATTTGTCCGAGGACCCGGTTGACCAGTTTCAGATGTTGCGGTCGGAGCTGGAGCGGTCGGGCGTGTTGATCGGGAGGTCCGAAGGCGAGGTGGAGGTTACCCGCCGAAGCGTCGGAGCAAGCGTCCAGGTTGTCGGAGGCGGAATATTGGTTGACTGCACCTTAGACGACATCAGAAGGATGCTTGAGAGCTACCGAATCAATTCCGCCCTGGTGAGAGTTCGAGGAAAAGTCGCCTTGGACGACATAGAGACCTCGTTGTTCTCAAGCACCGTTTACAAGCCAACGTTAATCGTGGCGAACAAGGTTGACGTGCCGAAAGCTGGAGCAGCTCTACAAAACTTTAAGCAGGCACTAAAGGACGTTGAGATTCCGATTCTTCCAGTTTCATGCCTCAACAGTCAGGGACTTGAAGACCTTGGCGGATTCATCTTCAAAATGTTGGGCATAATAAGAATCTACACTAAAGAGCCCAGCGACAAAGAGCCGTCTCCGAACCCTATCGTCGTCAAGGAAGGAACCACGGTCATCGACATCGCCAAGGAACTGCACAGCAGCCTCTACAGAAGGTTCCAGTACGGACGAGTTTGGGGACAAAGCGCCAAGTACCCGGGGCAAAAAGTGGGCTCAAACCACACGTTGAAAGATGGCGACGTACTCGAAATCCATTAGAATCGCCAATCCTGTTATGTGCTTAAACCTACGTTGCCGTTAAAAGCGTCCTAAGAATTGTTCTGCAGCCGTCGTACGTTATTTTTTCTCCCCAAACAACCTCGCCCCTTGACGGCTCAACAACCAAGCCCTTGTACATTCCTGAAGGGTTCAAAAGGTAGAAAGCCTGAGCGACGAAAAGCAGCAAGTTAAGGTCCCTACTCGAAAAATTCTGCTCCAGAAAACTGCTCTGCTGGTCCGTCAACTGGACTCTTTCCCGTAACGCTTCCATTATGCCTTTTCTTTCCTCATCCATCATACCGAGCAGGTCAGAAAGCGTGATTCCCTGCTCCTTCAGGTAGTCTTTCAAAGCCTTCCTGAGAGGAATGTAACCTGTTTCCTGGGGCGCAGCCACAACACTCCTTCCGTCAAGAGACAACCTTTAAAAGAATTTATCATTAAGCATTAAATATATACAGTGCATTGGTTCTACTACATCAGGAGGCAGTTACTTGTCTGATCTAAGTGAACCCCGCGTTCGCTGTCCAGGCTGCGGAAAAATCGCTCCAGCCATGAAATACTGCATATACTGCGGAGCAAAATTGCCTGAGCCGACCCCGCCAACAATTAAGCCGCCACAATCTGCGCCTCTTCCTCCTCTGCCGCCGACTATACCGCCGCCGACACAGTCTTTGCCCCGTGTGGCTTTGTCGCCTTCGGTTGCGGCTAGAGACGAGATTTCCAGTCTCATGTTAGGCGTCGAAACCCTTTACGAGAGGAAGATTTCGCTTCTCGACCTCTTCCGGTCAGGAGAAGTCGCAGAACGGATATTCCTGAAACTCTTCAGCGAGTACGAGGGCAAATTGAGCAGTTTCCTCAAGGCTCGGGAAATCAAAGTGGGGGAGCTTAAAGACAAATTGGACGAAAGGAACAGACGGCTTACCGAGATTTCGTTGAAGCTTGAGGAGCTTGACGTACGCCACAAAGTGGGAGAGGTGGACGCAAACATTTACGCTCAGCAGGCGGACAACCTGAGGGCGGAGGAACGCGAGCTCATCGAGTCGTCGAAGATGCTGAAAACCAACATCAGCAATCTGGAAAACTTGCTGTCAGGCAAAAGGCCAAGCCAAATTCGGGACTTCGAGAACAAACTGAAATCTTGCCTAAGCGACCTTGAAAAGCTTGTGACCGAAGGAAAGGTTACTGCGGAGACCCTGAAAACCGTGAAACCCGACATTGAGGATACCCTAAAGTTTTTCGACTCGCTAATCAAGGAACACAAGGATAAGGACCGAACCCTCAGGGAACAGCTCGAAACCCTCCAAACAAGGTACAAACTAAGCGAGCTTTCCATCGAAGAATTTGAACGGAAAAAACACGAACTTCAAACAGAAATAGACAAACTTTGGGCTTAACCTCGCCTTTAAAGGATTTTTCCATTTCTTCTTTTTTTTAAAAAAAAGTATGCTTCAAAGACCCAAAAGCTGAACTCCTCATCCACGACTACAATAAAGTAGGAGTCCGCGATGAAGTTCCAAGCGTTAGCCGAGATTTGCGAAAAAATTTCGTCAACCACCAAACGTAACCAAATGACCGACACTGCCGCGGAATTCCTAAAGGTTCTTGATGATGACGAGGTTGAGCCAGCTGTCTCGATGATGCTTGGACGCGCCTTTCCGAAGTGGGACCAGAGGACCCTTGACGTCAGCTGGGCAACCCTCAGCAGCACCATCGAGCGACTGACAAAAACGGACTGGAAGGAATTTTCAGTCGCGTTTCGGGAAACAGGCGATGTGGGCTCAGCGGTCCAAGCGGTCTTCGAAAGGAACAAGGTTCAGCGGCAATCAACATTATTCGAGAATCCGCTGACGATACTTGAGGTCAGAAGGGTCCTTGAAGCCGTAGCTGAGTCGATTGGGCAGGGCGCCCGTGAAAGGAAGGAACGGCTTGTCGAGACCCTTTTTGGGCGAGCTGAACCGCTGGAAGCCAAGTACCTCGTCAAAATCGTGCTCGGCGAGATGAGGACAGGATTCCATGAGGGGCTCATGGAAATGGCGGTTTCCAAAGCGTTCTCTGTTCCCCTTAAGACTGTTCAAAAAGCCGCGATGTTCACTGGTGACATCGGCGAAGTCGCGTCCATAAGCAAGACCCGAGGCGCAGAAGGAGTTTCAGGGCTCGGTTTCAAGGTTTTTAGACCCATCAAGCCTATGCTTGCCAGCACTGCTGAGAACCCTGACGAAGCCTTAAAGGAGTATGGAGGAAAAACGGCTTTTGAGTATAAGCTTGACGGCGCCCGAATTCAGATTCACAAGTCACACGGCGAAGTGAAGATTTTCAGCCGTCGACTAACGGATGTTACTGAAAGCCTTCCAGAGGTTGTGCAGCAAGTTAGGCACGAAATAGAGGCAGAAGAAGCCATTTTAGAAGGCGAGGTCATCGCTATAGGACAGGACGGTAACCCCCTTCCGTTTCAGCACGTGATGCGCCGTTTCCGAAGAGTCTACGACATCGAAACCATGATTAAAGAAATCCCTGTCAGGTTGTACTTGTTCGATGCGATATACCTCAACGGCGAAAGCCTCATCAACCTTCCCTATTCGTCTCGGCGACAAAAATTGGCGGAAGCAGCTGGAAGCATCCCACTTACTGAACAGATTGTGACTGTGGACTTGGAGGAAGCTAAGCGTTTCATGCGTAAAGCCGTAGACGAGGGGCACGAGGGGCTTGTGGCGAAAAGGCTTGACGGTCCCTACACGCCGGGAGTTCGTGGCAAACACTGGTTAAAAATCAAAGAAATCTTGGAGCCTTTGGACCTTGTTGTTGTCGCCGCCGAGTACGGTTACGGGAGAAGGCGCAGGTGGCTGTCTGACTATCACCTTGCGGCGAGAGACGAACAAAGTGGCGAGCTTCTCACTTTGGGCAAAACCTTCAAAGGATTGACGGACAAAGAGATGGAGGACATGACCCAGCGGCTCCTAAAAATCGCTGTAAGGCACGAGGGACTCAAGGTTGTTGTTCAGCCAAGCGTCGTCGTTGAGGTGGCTTACAACGAGGTTCAGGAAAGCCCGACCTACAAGTGCGGAATGGCTCTAAGGTTTGCCCGAATAACGAGGATACGGGAAGACAAAAACCCAGAAGACGCCGACTCGATTCAAAGAGTCAGGAAAATATACGAGAAACAGTTCGAAAAGAAAGCCAGATTCAGCATGTAACAATTTGGATGGTGAACAAAGTTTGGAAAAAACTCCAGTCGTCATAGCCTCCATGAGCAAAGCAACACGCAGTCTACCCGAATTGTCGTCCATGGCAGGCTTCAAAACGGAAAAGTGCAGGCTTGCCCTCATCAAACCAAACGCTTGCGGACTGTATTACCCGTCGGTGAGGCTTCTTTCAGCGGCAATCCGCCTTATGCGCGAATGCGCGGACGAAATCGTGGTGGGAGAAGCCGAAAGCATGGTGCACAGCCCAGAACAGCAGTTCCGAAAACTGGGGATAACGGAGCTCGTGGCGAAGTTCGGCGAACGCGTGAGAACGGTTAACCTCTCGAACGACACAATTGTTAAGGTGAAGGTGCCTAACCCTCACGTGCTGCAGGAGCTTAGGCTGCCAGTTTCCGTCGAGAATTCTGATGTTATAGTCAATGTTCCGAAGGTCGGCGTCCACGAAAGCATCCTCTTCACGTGCGCCCTGAAGAACCTTTTCGGGGTTCTGCCTGAAAAGCGGAAGTACGATGTGTACCATGTCTTGGGAATCAACGACGTGATAGCTGACGTGGCGCAGGTGGTGAAGCCTAACCTGAACGTTGTGGACGCGGGAGAAAAGGTCATAGTTGGCGTGGACCCGTTGAGTGTAGACATTGTTGCCTGCAGATTCATCGACGTGGACCCATTAAAAGTCGAGCATCTGAAAATTGTTTCAAAAGACAGAGGAGCAAGCCTTCGAGCCCTAGTGAAAAAGGTGCAAATAATAGAGCTTTAAGCTTACCTTCACGTTGTGAGGTATCCGTGTTGATGAAAAATGATCATAAACCTTTTAGCAATATACAATCATAGCCAACCCAAAAACGAACGCTGATCCGTTATGTCCAAAAGGATTTCAAATGATGCTGAGGTATTAGTTCGTTCAGGCGCCTCGAAATTTAAGGCTACCAAGATGATTCGGAGCTGGTGGAAAAGTGAATGTTGCGATAAACTGTTATCGTTTTTCACGATATTGAGGTATTCGGCATGTTAGAGATTGACAAGTTTCTGGCAGCCACGCCAAAGAACCTTGAAGGTCTTTCTTGGTACGAAATAATCAGTAGATTGGGGATGCTGTCATTCAACTCTCAAGGAAACAAACCGATAGAACTCATCGCCAAATTAGCCCAAATTTCGGATTCCAGCACGGTATTATTAGTTGGGTGTGGGGCGGGCGGTACCGCCGTGCATCTGGCAGAGACTACAGGAGCAACGGTGTACGGAATTGATATATCGACAGAATCGATACGCACTGCTAATGCCCTTGCAGCAAAGTCGCCAGCCCATGAAAAACTGCATTTCCAAATAGGGGATGCACATGCATTGCCCTTTCCTCCAAATACCTTCAATGTGGTTATTACTGAATTTATGGCGTTTTTCCTGCAACAAAATGCGTTTAAGGGAATTCTTTCAGCATTAAAACCACGTGGACAAATTGCGTTGGCGGAACTCATGAAAGATCCGGAGATAAATGCTGGAGCGGACGCAAAGATCCTAGCAGCAGAACAAACGTATTCCGCTGTTTTAGAATACAAATTTCACATCCCCTTGATTACTGACTATGTCGAATGGTTGACGCGAGCGGGTTTCGAGAACGTTCATGTGGCTGAAAAGTTTTCTGAACCGAATTTCCATGAAAAGATTAAGAACGTGGGAGGCTGGAGAAACATCTTCAAAATAATGAAAGTTGTGCTCAGACTAATGCGAGCAAGCCCAGTGCTTAGGAAGAAGTTCCTCCAAGTAGGACGTGTGAAGAGGGTACTCTATCAAAACCAGCCTACCGCGAAATACATTTTTCAGGCGATATTGGCTGGACAGAAACCGCAATAATTCACATTAGGTACGTTCGTTTTTTATGTTGACAACCACTTGGTCACTGGAGACAGCATACATCGAAAATAGCATTAAGAGACAGAGGAAAAAATTGAAAGATTTTATTAGAAAAAATGCACTTGAAAGAGCTTCAGTCTTCTTTTATGAAGCAATTAACCATTCTGGCGAGTTATGGTCAAAAACCTTTTAGCATAATAACGCGATAGCCAATTTAAACGGTCATGGTGTAAAAAATGTCAGGCAATACCTCGATTGTTGCTGGGGCTTTGGTTCGTTCAGGCGCCCTGAAGTTCGGGAGCTTCAAGCTGAAATCGGGCGTGACAAGCCCGTACTACATCGATTTGACGTGGCTCCTGTCTTCCCCACAGGACTTCGGTTCCATTGTCGATGTTGTGGCTGAAGAAATCGAACCCATGGTTTCTTCGGGAAAAGTGAACAAGCTCGCCTCCATCGAGCTCAAAGGCGCATTGCTGGCTCCAAGCATAGCTGGCAAACTGGGCGTACCCTGCTTGGTCGTCAGGAAGGAATCGAAAACCTACGGCTTAACCGACAGAATAACGGGAGGCGAAGTTCGGAGGGGCGACCGCATAGCATTCTTCGACGACGTGATAACTTCGGGCGCCTCCAAAGTTGAAGCCGTCAAGCTTTTGGAAGAAGCTGGCGGAAAAATCGAAGCCATAGTCGTGGTGGTTGACAGAGAACAAGGCGGAAAACAAGAATTGGAAAAACTAGGCTACAAGGTCAAACCAGTAACGACAATCTCGGAAATCGTGAAAAACCTTGTTTCAGTCAAAGCTCTTTCAGGTAATCAAGCTGACAAAATTCTTGAGTACCTAAAATTAAAAAATCACGTCCACCTAACCGTATAAACCTATTCGCAGCAACCAAACTACAAAACTGAATAAAAATAATATATGCAAAATTTGAAAATCTTTCTTCTAAAAAAGGCATTAACTAGTCTTGTCCAATCTTTGTTTGCTGAGTTCAAGGGCAGACAGGTCTTTCGGAGACAAGGGTCTTAGTCTGACGCTGAAGCGTATAGGTTCAGGCGTAACTAAGTATTTTGGTAGAGTGTCGGGTCCGCAGCTTCCCCCTCCCACCCCAGACTGTTTATAGTCGATGCTTAATGTGATGTCTCTTCGCCTCTTCAGTTCATGGGTGTGTTTCGCCTTTTCCAAGTCCTCGGACGTGAAGTACTGCGCGGTAACCTCCATCAACGGCATCCCAACGACCAGCAGTCCAGCGCCGTTTGCGTCAGTAAGCGAAGCCCAACGGACGTCCGTCTTGTTCCCGTTTTCTTGGGGCTTAATGTAGGGCACGTACTGTTCAGACACTTTGCCTCGGTAGACTCCGATTGGGGCTCCTTCTTTGCGGTCCCAGTGGTTTTCGTGCGGACCACGACCATACCACGAGAAGGTGTTGAATTTTTCCGGAATGGTCATCCGCAATCCGATTCGTGGAAGGGACGGAATCTTGAGGCTTGGAGTAACGTCTGTTTCGATTACTATGTCTCCGCTTCCGTAAACATTGTAAGTGTATCGGCAGTCAAAACCCTCTGCAACGTCAGGCGCCCGAGCCAAGGAAGCCACGACGACCTGAACAATCTGCGGAGCAGCATACAGGGCAATGACGCTTTTTACTTCGTGTTCAACGCGGTCCAGTCCGAAGTTCCGCCATCTGGGCGCAAGCCTCGGGACATCGTTGTCGGTTGGTGCACGCCAAACGTTCAAGGCTGGACCATTCTTGATGAGCTCGACATGGTTGTGCTTTAGTGAAGTTAATTTGCCTGTTTTCTTGTCGAAGATTGCCTTGAATTTCGCTCCGACGATCGTTATTTGCGCTTCTGTCTCGTCAAACCTAACAGCGGTCATGCCTTGAACATCAAGGACGGGTCCGGGCGGAACCTTAAACGGCACCTTGAATTGCGCCCAAGCTACCTCATGACCCTTCTTCGCCCAAGTTGTGGGTTCGGAAAGCTTGAACCGCAACGTCAGCCAGTACTCTGTCCCAGCCCTCAAGGTGGGAACCGTGAACGGAACGGTCACATCTTCGCTGTTTCTTGGAGGAGTGAGAAGTTTTGGTAGCTGTCCGTTCTGGAGGATTTCGCCGTCCGCTGTTAGCTCCCATTCAACGTCGAGTCCGCTTAGGTCAGAGAAATCGTAGTTGTTTGTTATTTTGACTTTACAAGTATTCAGGTCAACAGCCTCAACGTTAACGGGCTGGAAAACCTTTTTGCACTCCCACATCGCGGGATGCGGCTTGCGGTCGGGCCAGACTAACCCATTGATGCAGAAGTTTCCGTCGTTCGGTTCGTCGCCAAAGTCTCCGCCGTACGCCCACAACCTCTTGCCGTCCTCGGTCTTCCGTTCCAAGCCTTGGTCAACCCAGTCCCAGATGAACCCCCCGCACAAGCGTTTATGGGCGCGGATTATTTCCCAGTACTCTTTCAGGTTGCCCGTGCTGTTCCCCATCGAGTGAGCGTACTCGCACATGAACGCTGGGCGGGTCTCGTCCGGGTCCTCAGCTAGTTCAGTTAACCTGTCGATAGTTGGGTACATGACGCTTACCACGTCGACTGTTTGAGAGACTTTTCCGCCCGTGTGAATCGTGCCTTCGTAGTGGACCAGACGCGTTTTATCGTAGCTGTGCATCCATCCCGCTGCAGCGTCGTGGTTAGGTCCGTAACCTGACTCGTTACCTAGTGACCACATGACGACGGACGGGTGGTTCTTGTCTCGTTCGACCATTCTGACGCAGCGTTCCATGAAGGCGGTCAGCCACTCCGGGTCGTTAGCTGGTTCATTTCGGTATTCTGGTCCGTCGATGTTCGCCAGCCCGTGGCATTCGATGTTCGCCTCGTCGATAACGTAGATTCCGTACTCGTCGCAGAGGTCGTACCACGCGGGGTCGTTGGGGTAGTGGCAGGTCCTGACGGCGTCGAAGTTGAACTGCTTCATGAGCAAAACGTCCTTAACCATGGACTCAGCCGTGACCGCGTGACCCCTAGTGCCCTCGTGCTCGTGCCTGTTGACGCCCCTAAAAAACACGGGGACTCCATTGACTAATATTCGACCGTCTTTGGCTTCGACCTTGCGGAACCCGACTTTGCATCTTTCAACCTCTGTTACAATGCCTTTGGAATCCAGCATCTTCAGAATAAGCGTGTACAGGTGCGGGTGTTCAGCGGACCATTTCCGTGGATTAAGGATTTCGGGTTCGAGCTCGACAGCGGTCTCGCTCTCAGCCTTCACGTCCTCAACAGTTTGGGTTATAGGCTTGTCGAGGACATTTTTGCCCTCAGCGTCGAACAAGCTGACCTCAAGAGCATAGTTTTCAATGGGACGGCGCGAATAATTGGCTATTTTGGCTCGAACCTTTAGGAAAGCGTTCTTGTATTCTTTGTCGAGGTCGGTTCGGACGAAGAAGTCTCTGACGTGGACGCTGGGCGCCGAGAACAGGTAGACGTCGCGGAAGATGCCGCTCAGCCTGAACATGTCTTGGTCTTCGAGGTAGCTCCCGTCGCTCCAGCGGTAAACCTGCGCTGCCACCACGTTCCTCCCCGAACGAACGTAAGGCGTAACGTTGAACTCAGCTGGCAATCGGCTGTCTTCGCTGTAGCCGACGAGCTTGCCGTTCACCCAGACGTGGAAGGCTGAGTCCACGCCGTCGAAGACGAGGAAGACCTGCCTGCCCTTCCACGAGTCAGGGATTTCGAAGACTCTGCGGTACGAGCCCGTGGGATTGTCGTTGCTTGGGACTCTCGGCGGGTCAGCTAGGAAGGGGTAAGTGACGTTCGTGTAGATGGGCTTGTCGTACCCGAGCGTCTGCCAGTTGCTTGGAACAGGAATTTTGTCCCATCTGCCCGCGTTGAAGTTTACCCTGAAAAAGTTTTTTGGCGCGGTCTTCGGGTTCTTTGCCAGACTGAATTTCCAGTCGCCGTTCAAAAGCATGAACCAAGGCGAACTTGATCGGTTGCCCTTCAACGCCTTCTGTTCATCGTCGTAGGGAATCAGAGTCGTGTGGGCTGGCTCCCTGTTCCTTTCGACTACCCGCGGGTTCTCCCAATCGGGCACGTTACTCGTATTTTTTGATTTTTTAATTTGCATCCTTTTTCACCCAAGAGAGCTGTCACTATAAAAATATGAATTGTCACGATATAATATTATATTTATTAGCGTTCGTTTTGACGCTATTTCGGTTCAAAATTTTTGTGTTTTGCCTATAATTTCCCGTTCTATAAATTATTGTAAAATTTTTTCATAGCAATAATATTCTTTGTTATTCTCAGGTTTCATGTCAAAAACTACAGTTCCGACATTTGTGTATCCAGAACTTTGGTAAAGCCTGTTTGAAACATTGTTCTTTTTGAACGAGTCCAATCTTATGTTTGAATATTTATTGTCTTTTGCATATTTTTCGCAAAAAGACAGCAGTTTCTTGCCAAACCCCTTATTTTGTTGCTTTGGGTCTATGACTAAGGCATGTATCACTAAAGCTTTTCCTTCGGTTTTACTCCAGTTTATAGACTTCCACTCTTTTGATTGATGCTCGTTTAGAACTACGGCGCCCACGATTTCTTCATCATATTTTAAAACAAACAATTCTTCTTGAATGCTAGCGTCGTTAAGAAACTCCCTGTCGGGATAATTGTTGTCCCAATCTCCCCATTGGTAAACGTTATTTTCCAAAAGATTTCTTTTACTATTAATGTACATACAATCTATTTTATCTAAATCGTCAACGTAGGCTTTGTCAATTTTTTCATTCATAGATTCCAGACCTCAGCAAAAACGTCGCACAACAGCGCATTAGACGAAACCCACATTCAATATTCTGAGCGGAACATGACCTTAACAGACTCACTTCATTAAAGCTAAAACCCGAGCGATGTCTTCCGCGATCATCCTGCGCTTGCTCTTTTCGATGAAGAAGCTGGGACCAGCCTGCAGGTAGGACGGAAAGGCTCTTTTTCCCTGAAAGAAGAATTCTCCGCCTCGAATCTTGTACGTGGAGCCTGCGGGAATCACCCTTTTCTCGCCTGCCCTTTTGGCGATGTAATTGACGGCTTTGATCGCGACGTCCCCCATCAGCATGAGCGCCTTCAGGTTTGGGAACAGCATCAATTCCTGCTCTAGAATTCGTGAACATTCTTCGACGGTGGTTGCTTTTATGCCGTATCCCGTCTTCCCGCATTTCACGGCGGTCGTAAGATATACTCCCAGATTGAGAATGTCTTGCACCGATGCAACGTGAGCGCTTGCATCGTTGAACGCTTGAACCGTGGTCCTCTGAAACAGGGGGTCGCCCCTCGCATAGTAATAGTCGATTAGGTCTGGTGGCGCTGCCTCAGCGATCATCGCGATGGACACCTGTTGCGGCTTAACTTCCACGTCTGGAACAACATAACACTGATGGTTCACGTCTTCACATGGAAACTTGACGCATCTTACGCATTCACTTACTCGCATTTTTCCCGCCTCCTTCGAACTCTGATTTATACGAATAAACCGATAGGCTGATTGAAGGTATGACTGTGCAATGTATGCTTACAGCCTATTTTTATGTTTTTCTTTCCTCTATCGTGTTAAAAAATAGCTCGAAAATATAACTTTAAGAACAATCTACGGTCATTAGGTGCCTCTTTTTTTTGGGATTTAGATTATTTGAAAGTCGATTCATTCCTGTAATTTTTTTATAAAGTGTGATAGGGTATTTTATATTTGTAAAGGTTTAAGAACAAATCGGGTCTTAAAAATGTATGAAAAGAATGTTGTGAGCAGAAACGTCGCCATTGCGTTGGCAGCAATTACTATAGTTCTTTTCGGCGGTTTAGTAGTAGCAATATCATATAATGTTCAGACAATGGGTGTAAGCGATAATGAAATCGCTTCGTTGCATTCGCAGATTGAAAGTTTACAAAATGACTACTCCCAATTAACCGACGACTATGACCAGCTTACCGCATCATACGACTGGTACCAAACTGCTTACGACCAGTTGCTAATCAACTACACCATAGAAACAGCTTTACGGATTGGGACGACCCTTGAGACGTACTACGACTACGTGCGTGCAAACGTCGTTTCGCTGGGCAGCGAGCCGCTGGGCGAGGAAAGGTGGTACGAATACCCCAACTACTACACCAACAGCGTCGAGTTTGCCGCATACGAAGCAGCGCACGACACGGGCAACGCATATTGGCCAGCAATGGAAGAAGGGACAGACTACTACGAAATCACGGGCGAACATGCCTACGACACAGCCAACATGATAATGGAACAAGCCGTCGCCTTCAGCGGCGTTATGGCATCTGACAGCGACGTCGTCAAAATTGACAAGATTCTGGGTTTCATCCACTCCCAAGTGGTGTACCAAAACAGGCTTCTGGACCACATGTGGTTCCCCACCGAAACCCTGATGTACAAGTCTGGGGACTGCACCAGCTTCTCCATTCTGGCAGCCTGCATGTTCGAAAAGGTGGGAATAAAAGCTGCCATCGGGTTCTTCACGTACCAAGATGAAGCGCACGCGATGGTTCTGGTTCGACTTGACGATTTGGGAGACTATCAATACAGCTATTTTTCTAGTTTAACGTCTTACGGTCTTTCAGCAGGCAAATGGATAGTGATCGAGCCGCAATACATCTCCCTGTCGCAATACCAAAGCAACCTAGACTGGGTGCAGCAATGGGGCATAGTGGCAGCCTGCGAAGTGATTTATGGAGTTTAAAAATCTTCTAACGCCATTGGAAGGTATTTTTTCGTAGGATGCCTATTTGGTCAGTATCCACCAGAGCAGGGAGATGATGCTGATTATTATGAGGATAGGTGAGGTTGCGAAGACGAAGCCGTCCCTACGGTAAACGTACAAAAGTATCCACGGGATGCTTTCCAAGGATGGCATTCTTTCAAGAATCAGGGGCGCCACGAACAACAGCACGCCCAGAACCATCAGCACAATCCCTAAAGCCTGCAAAGGAAACATTTTGACCCTCATAACAACAGGATGTGCTGAAGAACCCTATAAAAACATGGAGACACTACTCTCTAATCGATGCCCAGTAAACTTCAGGAACTTTTTGGCGCTGAGCTGTTTTTGTTCACTTTTGCTCAAAGAAGTTATGTACGGGGAACAAGCAACAAAATGCGCAGAGGTGAATGCGATGTCCAACGATTACCTGATGATTAAGGACATGATGACCGAAGTCGTTCCCGAGATGATGAAGACCATCATGCTGGCTCCCTACACGGAAGAAGCAGCTAAGCAGCTTTCCTCCACCCTCGTCGTCTTCTACAACGAACTAAGAAGCAAAGGACTCAAAGAGCCCTTCGCCGAGAAGCTGACGGAGGTTTACCTCGGAGCCTTCAGGCAACCCCTAACCTTACCGCAAGGCAAATGAGGATAATTCTTCAATAGGTCTTCGA
Source organism: uncultured Candidatus Bathyarchaeia archaeon (assembly GCA_964600125.1). GTDB lineage: Archaea > Thermoproteota > Bathyarchaeia > Bathyarchaeales > DTEX01 > JAGTRI01. The sequence continues at coordinate 2,501 of CAZRIK010000033.1, read as the reverse complement.
GCCATCTCCCCGCGGCAGAGACTAAACGATGACGGAAGACAGTAACTCCCAAGAAGTTAACAAAAAGTTAGACTTGCTGCTTCAACGACTCGAGGTTCTGGAGAAGCTAATCTCAACGGTCATGGGAAGCCCGGATATAATCAGCGCCCTCGGGCTGATGAGGTTCAGCGGCGAGCTGTACCAAGACTTCACCCTTGTCTCGTCCAGAATCGCCAAAGCCCAAAAACACCTTGGAAAGAAAGAGGTCTCATCCGACGAGCTCATGAGGTGTATCCTGAGGACCATAGTTATCCACGGACCGAGAAACATATCCCAGATCACGAGAGACGTCCAGCGAATCAGGGGCAAAGCGTCCAGAAGAACAATAGCCACCAAACTACGCAAGCTGGAAAAAACGGGCGTAGTAAAAGTGATACAGGAAAAAACGAAACAAAAAACCTACGAACTAACCTGACTTCACAGTATCACGAAGGACGGAACCTAAGCTAAAATAGAATGACTGTCTGAATAAGTATCTTCATTTGTATTATGTATGAATAGTCTCTTTTTTTGGGTTTAATCACTCCCTTTTTTAGTAGTTTTTGTGCTGAGAGAGAGTAAAGAGAGAGTTAGTTATAGAGAGAAATAAAAAATAGGTTACAATTTGGGCAAACATGCTGGATTTTGGTAAATCTGTGTTATGTGGAAAGGCGTTTCTTGAAAAAGCACCAAACATATTTTATCATTTATACTGGAGACAGAAAAAGTAAGTAACTTCGTGATTTTTTTTGTCAGCGTTGATGGTACCTTTGTCAGGAATCGCAAATGGTTTTGATACTTGCGGATAAGAACAACAAATCCCTGTTTTGTTAATTCCTAACTAGGTAAAATCAACCTCGGGATAAAATATTTTTTGTAAATCCCATAAAGGTAATCACAATTTTCACCAGTCCCCTTTAACTCCGTGTATCCTCGACCCCGATAATATCCGACTATATTAAGCCTAGATTTAGGCGTCGCCTTTACAAAGTCATAATCTTTTACTTCTATTCTAATTGAATCAAAGTCTTTCCCCAGCCCGCTCACTACAAACTCGCCCTTCTGCAAGAAATCGGGTGCAAAAGCGACCATTTTGTTAGAATAGAAGCGGATACTATCATATTTTCTGGAGCCATCGAGACTTAAATATTCGCCGACTGCAACATCAATAAACTCCTCACCAGGACATAGCTTCATGAAATTTTCTAATATTTCCTCAATTCTTGCTTGAATCGGTTCTTTAATACCTATAACTTTGAAATATTCTAAAAATTCATTTTTCATTTTTTACCCTCTTGCTGTTTTTCTCTGATATCCATTATCATCCCTTCAACATAATGAAGTATATGTCCTAAATAATTTGCGCTAAACTCCTCACTTCTGTAGTTCCATTGCCATTTCTCAACTGATTTAAATACTCTTTTTCTTCTTTTCTCGTAGTACTTGTGAAGCAGCTTTCGGATGACTTCCTGAAGTTGAGTTGTAATCTGAATTTCAAAAGAAATGTTAACAATCTCTGTATCCCAGCTAATTTGTGGGATCTCGAAAGACTGTTGTATATACAAATGTCCAGCATAATAACCCTCTTCTCGTGCTTCAAAAGAAACTTCGCAGCCTGTTTTTAATTGCATGCACAAAGACTCTATGCGTTCCTTCATGAATTCCACGCCGTCAAGATACTTAACAACAAACAAAGTTCTGACTATATCATTTATCTGTGAAAACCAGTTACTTGGAAGGAGCCAACCATTTTTCGGTTCACTGGGCCATAATGTATTCTCAAGAATATTCTTTCGAAATGTTTTCAATAAGAATGATTCAAAGGATTTAGTAAGTATTTCTGGTTCAAATCCCGGTGTGAAAAGGGGATAACCGAATTTTAGTTGGTATTCTTGATCATAACTTGCAATATTGTTTCGCAATTGAATCCAAAACTCTGACGCTTCCAAGTCTTGTTTTACTTTGCTAGCTACAGATTCATAATAAGTTTGATATCTTTCATCGATTGTAGTCTTATGGATCTTTCTTAACCATCGTTTATATTGGCTAATATTTTCAGGTTTTCTTTCCACATTTTCGCCCCTGACCCTGTCACATAACAGTTAAGGAGATATTGATATTATAAAATATTTAAAAGATAAAGTATTCGAAAGTGAAGTTTCCACGAACCTCAACCCGAAATACAGACGTAAGGACATTTCACAAATAATAAATCGACTGGGGCATTTCATGGTGGAAGCTGTTGAATAAGTTAAAAGGTTTGAGAGTGAAGCCTAACTAAATATGCGCACCATTTATACAAGGATAGGGTTTTTAGAATAAATTATAATTCCAAATCTGGACAAGTAGGCTGGATTTTAATAATTCCGTGTAGATTAAAGGTCTATTTTGCAGGCTTAGTTTTCTTGGTTTTTAGTAGTTTTTGTGCTGCTAGTACGCAGAATATGTAGGTTGCGCTTCCGCCTATCACGTTTTCGGACTGC
>CAZRIK010000032.1:0-18263 GCA_964600125.1 uncultured Candidatus Bathyarchaeia archaeon | reverse complement strand
GGTCTGCCTGCTTGAACTTCCAGACGCTGTAGGGGATGTCTCTCGTCGTATACAACGTTGTGCCATCAGCCCTGACCAAGGTCAACGAAGAAATCTCTTGTTCCTCCTTCACACCGAAAATTGTCTTAAGACCAAGTGTTTTGGCAGCTTGCTCAGCGTCGAACTCCAAAACCTCGTTTTCGGTATGGACGAAGGGTGACTTCCTCAGTGCGTCGAGAGTTCGGTTGACCTCGCCGTTCCAAACGAACTCGCTTTCCCAGTCCCACGAGTCAACGGAAATGCCTGCCCTAGCGAAAGTTTGCTTGAACCCTTCTAGGCACAGTTGTGAAAACTCGCGCACAAGATTTTTGGCTTTTTCTTTTCCAGCCTCGTATTCTTGCAGCAACAAATTGATTTCGAGCTCAGGATTTTTGGCTTTGCTGGTTTTCTCGAGGAGCGAATTGAACAGTTGGGGGAATTTCTGGTCGAGCTCCGCTGCGACTGCGACCCAATCGTCCAAGTCTTTTCTAAGCTCGTAAGATTCGTCAGAGTCAGGTTCAGCCTTTTTAACGGCTTCTTTGAGCTTGCGTATTTCCAGCAGGCAGCTTGTGACTGCGTAGACCGCTCCGATGAAGTGGTCAGGCTTGCCTTCAGGTTTCGGTTTTCCAAGCAAGTTGTATCCGTAGGCTATGACTGCTGACTGGCGACCTACGTCGTCGATGTAGTAGTGCCGAGAAACAGTGTGCCCCCTTGCTTCGAGGATGCGTGCTAAGGCGTCCCCCAGAACCGAGTTCCGCGACGTGCCTATGTGAATGGGATGAACGGGATTAGCGCTTGTGTGCTCAACAATCAATCTTTTCGGTTCCTCAGACTTAACATACCCGTATTCTGAGTCCAGAGCTTTAGCGGACTCAAGCGTTAAACGGGCAAGCTCAGCCATGTCGACGTAAAAGTTGACGTATCCTTGCCCTTCAGCTCTTACGGAGGTAACTAAATTGTACGAGGACACCTCTAGTTCAGCTTTCTTCACAATCCGTTTTGCCAGCTCAAGTGGGCTTTTTTTCAACTGTTTTGCCAGTTCAAAACAAGCCGACGAAGTCAGCTCCCCAAACTCGGAGGTAGGCGGTATGCTTAAGCTGGGAATCGGAATTGCAGCGTCCGTGAAGGCTTCTCGCGCAGCATTCTGAAGCATCATACCACATTGGCTTCTGAATGCTCCGAAGGGATTGCTCGATGTCTGTGTCACACTTATCACTCGAGAATTTTTGTGCCTGAAAAAGTTTATCATGAAAGGTGGCTTATAAGTTACGCTGATGATTTGTTTGATGGCGCGGTTCAAAAAGATATTTTAGTATCTTAACAATTCATCGTCTACGAGGCATTCGTGAATGTCTTTCCCCAAGACTGAGATTCCAAGAATGGTTGAAGTCCACCAGAAAATTCCCTCCCCAAAGCTAGATGATTTCGTATCTGAAATCCGAAAAGAACTAAAAAAAGCGGACTTAGCAGGCAAGATTAAGCACGGATCGGAAATAGCTGTCACCGCTGGCAGCCGCGGAATTGTACGCTACCCCGAAATTCTGGCGACAGTCGTCGACGAAGTAAAGAAAGCGGGTGGTAATCCTTTCCTGATTCCAGCGATGGGAAGCCACGGCGGAGCCTCTCCTGAGGGGCAGGTTTCTGTTTTGAAGGGGCTCGGAATCACGCCTGAAACCGTGGGGGCGCCAATTCGTGCGACGATGGAGGTTAACTTCGTAGGCAAACTGAAGAACGGAAGCCCCGTTTACGTGGACAAGAACGCCTTAAGGGCGGACGGCATCGTCGTGGTCGGGCGGGTGAAGCCTCACACCGACTTCAAGGGCGAGATAGAAAGCGGCTTGATGAAGATGATGGTCATCGGGCTCGGAAAACAGAAGGGCGCAGAGATGATTCACCGCTTCAAATCCGAAGGATACCACAAGCTGATCCCTGAAGCTGCGAGGCTCATAATGGAGAAGGCGCCCATAATCCTAGGCTTAGCGGTCATCGAGAACGCCAGTCACGAGATTGCCGTCGTGAAAGCCATCGAACCCGAAGACGTTGAACGCGAAGAAATGAAGCTGCTGGAAAAGGCGAAGTCGCTGCTTCCGAGGTTACCATTCAAGAACATCGACGTGCTGATTGTTGAGGAAATCGGAAAAGACATCAGCGGAGCAGGCTTGGACACAAACGTCGTAGGAAGGTTCTGGCTGCCAGGCGAAAGCGACCCCCTTTCCCCAAACATTGGCTCCATCGTTGTCTTGGACCTTTCGGAAGAAACGCACGGAAACGCTATAGGCATGGGCTTAGCGGACTTGACGACCCAAAGGCTCGTCTCGAAAATCGACTACCCGTCCACGTTCGTAAACGCCTTAACGAGCGGTCATCCCCTGTGTGGAAAGACCCCGGTTTTCCTGCCAACGGACCGCGATGCTATAACCATAGCCTTACAGACGTGTGGAGCAATCGACACAAAGAAGGCAAGGGTCGTAAGGATAAGGAACACGTTGCGCTTGGAAAAGATGTGGATTTCGGAAACTCTCCTCGAAGAAGTTAAGGCTGAGCCTAAACTTCAGAAAACGCTTGAGATAGTTGACGAGCTGCGGGAAATGCAGTTCGACGTGCTGGGGAACCTCGCACGTTAAGATGAGGAAACAGAGTCTCCCGTGTTCGTTTGTTTTTTGGTTTCTGAAGCCTCAAGAAGCAGGTCCACGAATTTTCTTTGGTCCACCTCAGCGCGGGTCCGCCAGCCGAGATAGAACAATCCATTCTCGTCCTCGGTAATGTAGCCCGTTCTCAGGTAACGGTTAAGGTTTATGTCGACCCTCCAGCCGGGCAGCTTCTCTTTCAGAAGGTCCTCAACGTCTTTTCGGGGAACTTTTCCTCCCTGCGAAATTATGTATCCAAGCGAGACAGCTAACCCGGCGAGGTCGTCGATGCGCCAGCCGACGAGCTTTTGTTCTCCAGCTGTCTGAGTTTCCTTAAGCGCCACGTAGAATTTCGCCTTATCCATCTGTTCCAGCGTCGGATTTTGGGGCGGGTTCGCTTCTTCCTCATAAACTGTTTTCACGGCGAGACCCAGCCTGTCGAGGTAATCGTTCAGAAGGTCAAGAACCCTAGGATAATCGGAGCCTATTCTGCGCCTCAGTTCCCAGCCTTTCACTCCCGGTTCCCAGTGCCTCTTGTAGAACAAGAGCTGCACCGCCCGTTTCATCTTCAACGAGTGGGCTGCTTTGCGCCTTAAGATTCCCGGTTTTGCCGCCATTGTTTCCACTCCTCGAAACTGATTGGTATCGGAAAAGAGAAGGTCGCCACGTTTCCTTTCGAAACCTGCTCCTTGTAGGGTCGGACGAAAATTTCTTCCTCAAGCGGATGCACCTCTAAGTCCGCGTACCCGTACGTTATGAGGAAACTTGTAAGGTAAGCCCTTTTCACGGTCTCGTCGTACGTTTCCGCACCGATAAAGTCCCAGTAACCGATTTTCCCATCTTTGTTGGTCTCAAACGTCTTGAGTTCTTCCCAAAGTTTTTCCAGCTCATCTGTGAAGGTTTCGCTCAACAAAACGCCCTGTTTAATCAGCTCCTCGCGGGAAGTTGGCGAAACATCCGCCAACAGAAGATTTTCTTTCCGCCACCTTTCGTCTAAAGGCGTAAGTTCGGTCCAGTACCTTAAAGCCGCTTCAAGGCTGCCCATAGTCACTTGTTCCAGCTCCACCAGTGGGTGCCAAACATTCTCGAAAATGCCAGCAATACTTTCAATCGGCAGGCTACGCAGCTTTTCCTCAACGAGAAACGGGTCCCTGTAAAGCGAAGTCGCCCGGTGCTTAATCCATTCGCTCTGCATCTTTATGACCGAAGCAATCTGGTTAAGCGCCTCAGCGTCTAGGCAAAGCTCGTCTGGGTCGCTCCAGTTCGGGAAAAACTGTTTAATGACCGAAACGAGGTCTTCAACGTTGACCAAGAAGGGATTCAGCCCCTTAGCCTCAACGGATAGGCAGGTCTCAATTATCCTCCTCAGCTCTTCCCTGCCGAGGGGTTCTGGTCTTTTAGCGGTCGCCATTACGAAACCTCCCTGACCAAAGACGTGCCCTCGATGTTCTGAATCATGATTACGTGCAGGTCTTTGCCCTCGTAATACATCTGGTTAGGGGTAATCGCCAAATACTGTCCTGTTCCGCCCTCGACTGCTGTAATCAGAAGGTTAGCAATCACTTCTCGGTTCTTGGGGTCCATGTGGACGTCGTACTCGTCAACAGCCCGGAAGGGAGACCTGACCCTCTGTTGCAGGGCAAGCAGAAAAGACATGACCGCTGTGCTTCTTTCTCCGCCGCTCTGCGAGTAAATGTTGAGGGAAAGAGGCTGCGAGCCCTTGAACCCGACAAGAATATCGATCCCAGTTGCCTCGATGTCGTGATCGTTTAATAATCGTATAGCGCCCGTGGCTGTAGCAAAGGAAAGAATCCTTTGATATTCGAGGCTCACATGGTCCAGAAGGCTTCGGATTACGGTTCTCCAAGCGTCCATCCGTATCTTGATCTCTTCCAAGACCTTCTCGCGGTTCTCGGCAGCAACGCGGGCTTTCTCTTTTAGCTCCAAGTAAAGGTTCGAGTAAGACTCGTACATGCGCTCAATCTCAGGCGAGACGTCTCCCATCGCTGCTATGCGACCGTCGGCCATCCGAATCTCGTCTACGACTTCTTCGGCGCTCCTTAAAGCCACGATGCGGGTGCCCATCTCCTCGGCTTTTTTAACTGTGACGCCCAAATCAGTTTGTAATATCTTGAGGGTTCGCTCGATTTCTCCAAGTTCCTTCGTAATCTCCCTCTTTTGGTAATCAAGTAGCGCCGATTCAATTTTCTTTTCGAGCAGCTGGCTCCCTAAAGCCTCAGTCTTTTGGTCAACCTCTCGTGTTTTGTCTTTTACTTCAGATATTTGAGAGTCTAGACCTGCTATTTGCTGAGCTGAATTCTCGGCGTCTTCTTCTAAACCTTCGATCTTTGTTTCAAGCGTTTTAGGCCAGTTGCTCAGCTCTTCAGAAGCATTCCTAAGCTCAGACATCTGACTCTTAAGAGACTCGGACATTGTTCCCTTAAGTCCATTTTGGATTAGAAGTGTTGCGTCCAGAATGTTTTTTGCTTCTTTTTGACCTTGCTCAAGCCAGTCTCGAAGGTCGCCAAAATTGTTTTTTATGCTTAAAACGTTGAATTCGTGTCGAGCCTTCTCTCTTTCAAGAGCCAGCCTTTCTTCGAAAAGGCTTTGCAGATTGTTCTTTTCATCTTTGGATTCGTCTTGAAGCTTACCTATTTCAGCTTCGGAAAGCTGTATTCCGCTGTCTATTTTCTCGATGTGATTCTTCTTGTCGTTGAGCTTCTTTTCGAGGTCAGAAAAAGATTGCTCCCTTTTCGAAACCTCTGCCCACGCGAGTTCACGGTCAAGGAAACGCCTTTTAAGAATTAGCTGCTTCTTTTCCTGGAACCGATCGTACTGTTCATGCCAGTAGTTAAGGGTCTGCTCGGCTGACTCAAGCATCTTCGTCAACGATTCCTCTTGGCTAACTATGTGGCTGAGCTTCCTCTGAGCCTCCAAAACGTTTCTCCTGTAAGGCTCGAGTCCAGCTGCCGCCTCAACGAGCTTAAGCTTTTCCTGCGGAGAAAGCACGATGAACTGTTCAGCCATGTCCTGATGCATGATGATGAGCATGTTGTCTGGGTCGATGTCGAAGTGGGAAAGAAGCCTCAAAACGTCAGCCCTCGTCGCGTGAACATTGTCAAGCTCAAACCAATATTTCCCGTCCTTTCTTAGAACCCTAGTCAGGTAAATCTGGTCTTTCCTGATCCTTAAAACTGGGCGCCTTCCATTTCTCATCGAATTATCTAAAACAATCGTGACGCGACCTACGTCTTTTCCCCGCCTGATGAGGTCGCTTAGCTTCTTGGACCGTTCAGTGTTGGATTGACCCAAAGCCACAGATATGCCGAGTATGATTGAGCTTTTCCCAGCGCCGTTCGGACCGCAGATGAGGTTAACTCCTGACCTGAGCGGAATCCTAGCGTACTCGTAAGACATGAAGTTCTCCAGTATTATTTCACGAACCAACATTGGCAAGGAATCCTCTCGAAGCCGATACTAAAGATATAATTCTTCCTTTTAAGGAATTACTCAAAACATTTAGAGCATTACTAAACTAAATAAAAAATGAACATACAATTAAAGCCAGCCCAGAAACCATTGGAATTGTTAAGTTGTCATTAAGTGGTAATGGCAAAGACTCAACCAACATGCCTACAGCAGACGCAGTCACGGCACCGAACGGATGGATGAACAGCAAGGAACCACAAAAAGCGAAGAGGAATCCTGATACTGTGCCTTCTAGGTATTTTGGCTTGTTAAAGGGAATCTGAACGTTGCCAAATTTCTGCCCGAAAATCGAGGCAACCCCGTCTCCTAATGTTAGGATTGTTATAGACACGTAACCTATTGGCTCAGGAAAAACTACGAGAGGAAGGGCTATCCCTAAAGCGAAGAACAACGGTGAAGCAACAAACTCTTGATACTCCGACTTTCGTGCAGCAAGCATCGTCACGCTTGTGAATAATGGCAAGTTTTTGCCAAACATCCTTTCAACCTCTGAAACTAGGTATGCAGCTGCCATCAGAAGAATTAACAAGGCAACAATGTAGCGGTTAAGCAAGTACATGCAGACAAAGGGTACAAGAAAACTGCTTACATGTATAGCCTCGCGGATGCTTGTAGTTCGGGACATACGGTGACTTGATGTTTGCGTGGTTTCGCCTTCGACTAACGGGATGATTGATGAAAGCTCTCCCCTTGTGGCGAAGTCAGATTTGAGACTCAAATAAAAATCTGGATTGTACCCTATTTTGAGGTCACAAAGCCTAAGCATGGAAATGTTGTTTCTGTCGTCCGCAACGCCGATGCAATAGTATGTCGTCAAGCTGTTATCTTCGATTATTCGCCTCAAAGCAGTCGCCTTACCTTCAGGTTCGATAACGTCTCCCCAAATCTCGCCAGTTACAAGCCCTTCGGAAACGCCCATTTCCAAGCCAGAAACGTAATCTGCTCCTAACCTTTTTCCAAGATTCTGCAATGCGACTTTCGGAATTCCCGAGCTAATCAAGGCGATTCTGAACCCATCTTCCTTCAGTTTTTTGAATATTTCCTCAACTCCGGGCTTCAGGGGCACTTCTTCAAAAAGAGACATAAACTGGTCCAACCTGAAGCCCTTGAGAAGCCCATAAATTTTTTTGAGAGTCTTTTTCAGTGGCATTAAGCCGATTTCGTACATTAAACCAAATAAAGCCGCTGCAACAAAGGTCCGCAGCCCCTTTTTTCCTATAATCTTGAAAATTATGAACCGATCTTTGGGGATCAGTACGCCTTCAACGTCGAACACGACAAGCTTATTCTGAGTCTTAGACTGTTGGACGGGTTTGTCTTGGGCTTTGATCATCGTCAAATAAGCTGGCAGCCCCGAATCATGAGGTCTTATCCTTTCTTTATCTGTTTCAGAATTATGTCCAACTGCTCTTCATCAATGACGCTTAACTCGTAAAGGATTCTCGCAGCTTCCCCCATCATCAACACGCTGTGGAGGTTGATGCCGTTTTTAGCCAGCTTTTCGCGCCCTCCTTCTTCTCTGTCCAGAAGAACAAAAGCGTCCGAAACCAGTCCTCCCTCTGTTCTGATGGCTGAAGCCGCCTTCAATAGGCTTTGGCCAGTCGTGACGAGATCGTCAACCAACAGAACACGGTCGCCCGGCAACAGGACCCCCTCGACCCTGCGTTCTCTGCCTCGGAGCCGAAGATCTTGCCGAGTGTAGAGAAAAGGCTTGTTCAACCGAAAAGCCAACAACGCCGCGAAAGGAGTCCCAGCTATGGGAATACCCGCTATCCTGTTGAAACCATTAATGTCTAAGACCCTTTCCACTGTGTTCGTCAAGATGTCTGAAACCACCTTAAACGCGTCTGGAAAGCTGGGAATGACCCTAAGATCAACGTAGTAAGGAGTAATCTTGCCGCTTGAAAGCTTGTAGGCTCCGAAATCGACTGCATTCGTCTTTTTGAGAACCTTGCAGATTTCCTCAACGATAGATTTCTCAGTCACACCGACACCTCAGCCCTCATAAGTCCCAGTTTCATAGTGGAAACGGTTGCTTAAAAAGAGGTATGCAGTCTTCATTTAGGAAGGGACTAATAAAAAATTTCCACAGTAATACGGATGGTCCGTGTGAGGTTGCCCGAAATTCCAGAAACGTCAATAAAATATTGCCCCGGCATCATGTTGGACGTCACCTCTATTTTCAACATACATGCAACTTCCTCGTTGGCTGGTAAATGAAACTCTGACGGGTCAAGCGTAAACCTAACGCCTAAGACACCAAAAACTGGCTTTGCATTGAGCTTCACGTTTTGGTCAAAACCGTTAATAGATTTAACTACGATGACGGTCGCGTTGGAGCTTCCCACATAACCAAGTTGAATCAAGGTTGGATTTACTGACAATTGGAAGTCAGGTCGTGCTGTCAAAATGCCAAGTATGTAGTCGCTGTAAAAATACAGCATAGCTGAAACTGCAAGTGAGGCTATGATAATCTTGGCGGCAACCGATTTTCCGCTCATTTTTTACCTTTTATTCATTGGTCGTACCGTTCGTATAATCGTTATGAAACGAGAATACCGTTTCCACCTATTCGCTTCAAACAACTATCACGATTAGATATTCTCAGGAAAAGAAAAAATTGAACTGAAGGATTACCTGAGCTCCCTCAACATGTCCTTCACGGTTTTCGTAACAGCCTCAACGCTATTCAATCTGGACTTCCAGCCTAGAGACCCAAGCCTGTCCACGTCGAGAAGCATGTATTTTATGTCTCCCTTCCATCCTCTTCCGCCGTCGACGCCCCCCGTGTAACGGAAAGACACGTCTCTCAAGCCCATCTCTTCAACGACGATGCGCGCTATTGAATTCACGTCGATTCGGTCATCTGAGCCCAAATTGTAAACCTCGACACAGCGACTCGACCTCTCGTAGCTGAAAAGCATCGCTTCAACGCAGTCGTCGACGTAAAGGTACGATTTGGCTTGAGTGCCGTCTCCGAGAACCTCCAGCTCATGAGGATTACGGCGTAGTTTTTCGATGAAATCATGAATGACGCCGTGCCCGCTTCTCGGACCTATGATGTTAGCCAGCCTGTAGATGACCGCATCGAAACCGTACGTGTGAGCGTAAGCCATAATGAGGGCTTCTGAAGCCATTTTTGACGCACCGTAGACTGAAATTGGCTCCAGCGGCGCGTAATCCTCAGGCGTGGGAATCTGGGACGCTTCTCCGTAAACGGTTGAGGAAGAGGTGAAAACAAACGATTTAGCTGTCCCAGATTTCCTTGCCGCTTCCAACAGGTTATAGGTTGCCACAACGTTCTGCTCGAAGTGAACGTCTGGCGAAACTGAGCTCAATCTAACTTCTGGATTAGCTGCAAGATGAAAAACAGCCTCACAGTTCTCGACCGCCTTTTCTGTGTCCTGTCTGCTGAGAAGGTCGCCCTTATGAAACTCGAATCCGCGATTGTTGAGCCATCGCTTAACGTTTTCTGGACTGCCGCCGCTCAGGTTGTCGAAGACACGTGTATGATTTTTGTTTTCCATCAATTTGTCCACAAGGTGACTGCCGATGAAACCAGCGCCGCCAGTAACCAGAACACGTTTTCCCTTGGCGCCTTCTTCCTTCGTATTCATGAGCCAAGCTTCCCTCAGAAAGAGACGGTTAAACCCATATATATTAAACTCGTTGGGCGTTTGAGAAATTGTTACGGATTCTTTTTGAACGACGGAGAGAGTTTGTCTGCAAAATCAGATAAAGCTCGTCTTTGCCTTTCGTTCAGGTACGTGACATTCCTTTTTTCCTTGATTTTTCTTATTGCGTCCTCAGTCGACAAGCCTTGGTTTACTAAATACGCGGCAACCACAAGCGTAGACCTTCCCCGACCAAGATTGCAGTGCACCAAAATTTTTCTGCCTTCGCCGACTTTTTCGTTAATCAACCCAACAATCTGCGACAGAACTTCGGGAGCAGCTCCGTAACGGTCTGGAACCTTAACGTTTACGTATTCTATATCATGGTTTTTTAGAAAATTCCTGTACTTCGAATCATCAATTTCCCTAAGGTCGAAAACGACGTCAAAATTCTGCGACACAACCAGTTCAGGGCTGTTCACACCTCCAACCCAGACATTTTCCGTTATTTCATTTGTATTTGGGCGCGAACCAGAAACAGCCCTTAATTTCATTAACCTAGCCTGAACGCCACCAACAACGAGGTTATAGGTTCTCAATTGTCACAATCCTCGATATGCAACGGTAGAAATTGTAATGTCTACTGCTGACGACACATGAAACATGCATGTTCATATTAGCATTTCTTGGCACAATTTAAAGGCATCCTCTTAACTTTTAACTCACCGTAAAAGTTTACTAATATAGGAACATGTTATGATCAGAAACTATTATGCAAAGGCATACCACAAATTTATAGGTTTTATTTCTAAAATATAGCGTTATAAGCTGCCATTCCGAGTTCTCCTTTTTTTGGGAAACCATTTTTTTGCGGTTCATATTTGCGAAAAGCCTATATTTTCCTGTGTCGCTCAGAATAAACAATCCGAAAATGGACGTGTTTGACTTTGAAAAGAGTTAAAATAGGAGTCATCGGGTCAGGCGGCATCTTTCAAGGCGCCCACCTCCCCGCTTACCCCGACATCAACGAGGCGCATCTTGTAAGCTTATGCGACGTTTCAAAAGACGTGCTGACAGCTGCAGAAAGGAGAACCAAGAACCTTTACCAAGAAAAAGCCCAGAAAGCCGAAGAAAGGGGAGACCACGAACAGGCTGAGCAGCTAAGAGGGGACGCTGAAGGCTTGAAGACGTATTCCGACGTTTCCGAGATGCTTTCGAAGGAAGAACCTGACTTGGTCGATGTCTGCACGCCCACAAAATTCCACAACTCAACAGCCATGGAAGCTCTGAGCCGAGGCATCAACGTGATGTGCGAAAAGCCCATGGCGCGGACGTACCTGGAATGCCTAGACGTCGTTGAAGCGGTGGAAGACAGCGGAAAACTTTACCAACACAACGAGAACTGGCTTTATGATCCATTCTGGTACAACGCCAAGAAACAGATTGAGAGCGGAGCAATAGGCGAACTCCAACTCGTTTTCCTAGCCACGGCTCATGGCGGACCAGAATGGGCTTCGTGGTTCTGGAACCCCGACATAGCAGGCGGCGGGGCGCTGTTGGACAACGGTGTTCACGCAATAACCACGTCCTGGTTCCTGAACGGTTTCGACAAAAAGCCGACAATAGTGAAAGCCGCTGAACCCTACGGCATCTGCATAAGGATGAAGACCAGAATCCTGCAAGGCATGTTCAAGCCTTTCGAGGTTGAGGACGACGCTCACGTCCTTATACGGTTCGAGGACGACGCGGGAAGGTGGTCGACAGCGCACGTTGAGGGCTCGTGGTCCAACAGGGATTCCACGGACACATCAATCATCGGAACCAACGGGGCAATAAAACCAGCCTACAGGGAAGGAGACACGATTCTGGAGATAACAGACGCCTTTGGAGGAAAAAGAGAATTCAGCCAAGGCAAGGTTACGTGGACCCAAAGCTTCGCTGGAGAAATCCGGAACATGTGCAACTGCGTGCTGAATGGCGTCAAGTCCATATGCGACGAGAAGGTCGGAACAGAAACCACGGCAATAGTCGAGTCAGCTTACCTGTCCCAGAAAAAGGGCAAAAAGCCCGTTACGCTTGACGAATTTAAGAAATACGCACTCAGAATTAAGGATAGGGAAGGAAAGAACGCCGCTGAAGCGTTGATGAAGGACCTGTTGAAGGGAATAGCCAAGGTCTAAAACAGTCTCGCATGGTTATGAATGACGCTTGAACCGACAATTTTTTCTGTTGCAGGAATTATTCAGTGCAGACTAGAAATATTTAGTCAACCTTTCTTGGTACAAAGAGTCCTTCAAAAGAGTGCTTGTTTGAACCCAGTTGTCTAGGCTGATTGCGAATCTTGACTTAACGTGGTTCATGGCATCGTCGAGGGTGCTGAATTTTTGTGGCTCCTTTCGGAAGGCTTCCCTTACGCATTCACGGTTAATCCACACCCCCAAAGGCAAGATAAAGTTTGGATGAATCTCCCTCATCGCTATGACGGTGGCTTGTCTTCCCTCTTTCGCTAAGAACTCCGCTGCAGCCAGCCGAACCGCGTAGTAGCAGCCGCCTATCGAAGCGTAGGTTGTTCGACCTCTGTATCCTTCCCAGTCCGCTCCCATCGCAATGTCCTGCCCCTTCGGGTTCCACACTGTTCCGGGGTACCACGCTTCAATCCACTCGTATCTCCAGCTGGAGGGAGCCAGCAAAACTAAGAATCGATTTCCGAGGTGGCTGAACTCGTAGATTCTGTAATCGTTTATTTGTGGCTTCCCCTTCACTTGGTCCTCAATCAGGTTCCTCGAAATCGACGAGTCGACAGCCGTTATGCTCCACCTCGTCGGAACCATCCGCCTCTGGTCCCTAAGCCCGAAGGCGCCAACGCTGAATGCTTTTTGAATATTTGAAACGGGAACACTGTCCGAATAAAGGTTTTGAACCGCACTTTCCGCCTTCAAGTCAGCGTCTCCGTAGGCTTTTTCAATCCGCGAATCGGACCTGAAGCTCCCCACATCCATGTTCCGTAGGACTGCTGAGGGTCCCATGGGCTGAACCTCGCCATCCAACAACAGTCTGCCAGACGGTTTCTTGTTGAATGTGACTTCTGTCTCAACGGAGTCTCTTGACAACGCAACCTCGAGAGTCTTGTCTATGAACCTTTTGTTCTGAAAGGGCTTTGTGACGTTCACCCTGAACTTCGCACGAACAAGGTTCGTCCTGAAACCTATTATTTCGTTAACCGTCTTCCCAAGCCACTGTTCAGGCGAATCATAAAGGGAGGTGTCTCCCAGCACTGGCGGAACTAAAGGTCCAGCATAAACATGCGGATAGCCGATGCGTCCCACAAACACTCCGGGAGGCGACGAACCCCGCATTCGGTCAGAGTTAACGGAACTTTCAGCTTTTATTAAAGAATACAATTTTAGAATGGCTGGGCACTGGGGCTTTCCGCACAACATCCTGCTACCTCTGCAAACAAGGCAAAGACTTCCTTCTCGCGCCTGAACATCGATGGCTGAGGAGTCAAGGTTCAAGTCTCCCGCAATTTTTACATCGTTAATTATGTGTCCTACCCATGGAACTTTCCGCTTGATTTTTTTGATGAACTTTTTGTTCAAACCTGACCTCAAGTTTTCCTCACATTCGCAGTCGGCTCAAGAAGCAAGTTGATTAATGAAAAAATAGTCGCATTGTACACATATAATAATGCTTATTCTCGGTTAGAACACCAAAAAATATTCGGCAACTTTTTTGGGGGGTCTCTTTTGTCCGCATCATATAGTATCCTACTCAACAGTTACAGTAATCTGGAGGCACAGACAACTAGCTAAAACGTTGAAAGAATTCTAAGTGCCATTAATAGTGGCACTGAAAAAAAGAAGGCGCTCAGCTCTGACGATTGCAGGATAATTGTTTTTCTGTTAATTCTTGAGACTATTCGATGTGGATTGTTTCTCCCTTCGGTTTCTCGTCTTCCTTCCTTTTGAGTGTGACTTCCAATACTCCATTCTTGTATGAAGACTTGGCTTCTTTTGGGTCGACTTTTGAGGGCAGCTCGATTTCCTTGAAGTACTTGTGTTGAGGTATGTCCACCGAGATTGTTAGGCTTCTTTCTGTCCCCTGAATCTTAATGTCTTTCTTGTCGACGCCGGGCAATTCGACTATGACCCTGATTTCGTTGTTCGACGGAATGATGTCGACCAGCGGTTCCCTTTCTTCCTTAAAGTTTATCTGGGGCTTTCCGAACCTAGCTTCAGGTTTGACGTTACCGAACTCCCTTATTTGAGGCTTGCCGTCAGGACCCACGGTTAAGCTGTACCCGTAGACGAAGGGTCCCATCTCGTTCACTTTGGAGCCGTCTGGAAGCGTCCTTTCTCGGATGAGGTCTTTGGGGACTCTCTTCGACATTTCCTCGAACTCTTTTTGTATCATTTCTTCCATCTGTTTGAAGACGTCATCAAAATCTTCGGGGAAGAATCCCCTAAAAAACGGCGATCTCTTACGCCTAAACCATTTATCCTCTTCATCGTCAGACAAGATGTCCCACCGAATTTAAGCTTGTTGAACGGAATTTAAAAACGTATCGTGCTCTGAGGAAAATGCCCGAAATTGTTTATTTACTCCATCGCCTATTCTTTGAACCAGACGCAGGTGAATTATGTTGGTTAATGAGCACATGGGCGTAGTCGTCAAGGCGAAAACGGTTTCTGAAGCTTGGCAAAAAGCTGTTTTTGAATGCTGGAGCAGGGGAGCCCAAGTCCCCACCGAGTACGGGGAAATGTCCAAGGAGCTGCTTGGCCTGATAGTCGTTGTGGAGGAGCCGTTCGCTGAGCCTCGGGTTCACAGGGGAGACTTGCTTACGGCTGTAAAGGATTCGCTCAGGAAATACTACGATGAGGTGCTGCGTGGAACACTTGACAACGCGGTCAAGGAGGGCAAGATTCACTACACTTACCACGAGAGGCTGTTCAGTTACCCGCCTAAGGCAATTTCGCAGATTGACTATATAATCAAAAAGCTTCAGGAAACACATTTCTCGAGGAGGGCTCAAGCCGTAACTTGGGACCCCGAAAAAGATGTGTGGGTCGACTCGCCGCCTTGCCTCCAAAGGGTATGGTGCACCATAAGAGACAGCAAGCTCGTCCTTCACACGAGCTGGCGCAGCCGAGACATCTTCCGAGCCATGCACATGAACATGCTTGCGTTGACTGAGCTACAAAAAATGGTCAGCGAACAGTTAAACGTCGAAGTAGGTCCATACCTGGACTTCTCGAACAGCGCCCACATCTACGAAAAAACATACGGAGACGTGGAACGCTTTATCCGCGTGGTTGAAAGACGTTCACGTTAGAATTCGTAGCGGAAATTTGGAGTTTTTATTCGCCTATAACTTGAACTTGAATTTGCCTCGTTCTAGGACCGTCCATTTCTATGAAGAGCACGGACTGCCAGGTGCCAAGCTGCATTTTCCCGTTATCAAGAGGAACCGTGACACTAGGCTTAATCAAACAATTCAGAATGTGAGCGTGGGCGTTCTGCTCGCTTGCCGTCCAACTGTACTTGGCGTTGTGGCGGTAGTTGCCGTTTATGGGAGCTAGACGTTCAAGGGCTGTCAGGATGTCCTCCCAAAGGTCCGTGTCATGTTCGTTCACTGCGATGGCTGCTGTTGCGTGAGGAACCCAAAGGTGAACCAGCCCGTTTACGATTTTGCTTTCTTCAACAACCTGAGCAACGGTGCTCGTTATGTCTTGAATCTCCATTCTTTTATGGGTCGATATTGAGAATTCTTTACGGAAAATTTTCGTGGTTTCACCCTCATCCTTCATGAAGTACATAATATTATTTTTTGGGAGATAACGTTAGCTTCGTTGAATCCTATTTCAGCACTTTTCCTGTTTCCATGAACCAGAGGTAAAGGTCAAGTTCAGCCATGTTGAGGTCCGCCTTTTCCGCGATGCATCTCAGTAATTCCTCAATTTCGAGGTACCTTCTTTTTGTGACGGTCTTTGGTCTTTGGATTAATCCGTGCCTGACTAACACGTCGACGATGTGGAAGTCGACGATGGCAAAATCGGTGTAGCCCACGTTTCTCAAAAAGTGGCTCGCTTCCTTGGGTCCCAAGCCTTTGACCGCTGCGATTAGCCATTCTCTCAACTTTTGCTTGTCACTGAAGGACGCGATTTTGGTCTTCAAGGAGCCTTCATGTTTCCTTGCCTCAACAATGTACCTTGCTCTCGTGTTCGGGAAGCGGTGACCCAAGGCTTTCAATCTTTGCGCAAGCTTTTTTTCAGGCAAATTTAGGAAGCCCTCTCCCACTGTGTTCTGGATTTTTATGCTTCGTTCAGCTGTGAAGTTTGCGCAAAGAATGCAGAAGCACAGTTCTTTGAACAATTCGCTGCTGGGCTTTTTTGACATTTCTTTGAATTGTGCTGTTCGGGTTTGTACGAGCCGTCCAACCTCGCTTCTTTTTAGCGTTTCAATGGTTTCGAGCAGCTTTTCGGCAGAGTCCGATTCGTTTGTCATGGTTTCTCCCTTGTCACATCTTTTCCGCAACATCATCGTAGTTAGCTCATGATTAGGAGTATAATATTCAGCTTCTAGCAACTATACTTGCACATTGAATATTGTTTTCGCTGCCCAGCCTATGACGAAAGAGACCGCTGCGACCCCGAGGCTTATGAACAGCATTTCGAGGAACAGCCTTTTGAAGGACATCTCCTTGACTACCGAAAGGAAGAACGTGAAGAACAAGACAACCGAAGCCACGACGATGACCGTTGTTCCCAACGCATGATAATAGCTGTCCAGCAAAAAGTAAGGTGTCACCAAAAGAAACACGGTAAGGATGTAAACGGTTCCCGTGTACAACGAGGCTCTGAGGGGGCTTTTGCCTTTCTCCGATTTTTGCGAAAGGTACTCGGACGCCGCCATCGAAAGGGACGCAGCTATGCCAGTGATCAAGCCAGCGACGCCTATTAGCTTTGCATTCTGGAAGGTGAACGTAAACCCAGCAAGGGCGCCTGTTAGTTCGACTAACGCGTCGTTTACGCCGAGAACCATTGATCCGACGTAGCCTATTTTTTCTTCGTCTATCATGGCTAGCAGCTGCTTTTCGTGCGCAGTCTCGTCTTCGAGAATCCACTTTGCGTCAGGAACCGAAGACAATACGTCGGCATACGCCTTTTCGGCGTTTTTTTCCCCATTCTCCATCATCTTCGTCGTGAACGTTAAGCCGAGTATTGCTGAGATAACGATGAACTTTAGGCTCGTGAGTTTACTTGGTTTTACGTCTGTTTGTGTGAACTTTTTCCATTCGTTGTAGTGGCGGAGCTCGTCTTCCGAAATCTTTTCTAAAACCTCAGCGTTGCTGCCTTTGGTTCTTCGGGCGAGGTTTTTGTAGACGTTGTGTTCCGTGATTTCATTTCTCTGAAAACTAATGATTTCTTCCTTAATTTTTTCGTTAAGCATCTTTTTCGCCCATTTTCGGATTGTGATTTTAGCTATACTCCGTCTGTGGTTATGGTTTGACGCGTGTATTCTAAAAAACCTTTTTATACAATACCTTAAATGTTTCTCTTGCGTAGTATTCAAAAAATCGTCCACATTGAACTATGTTGAATGCCTTCAGTGAAACGTATGAGAAAAAAAGCTTTTGTGAACATTGCTGCCGTAATTGCAACCGCCATCATTTCAGCCGTCATCCTCTACGAAACATTGTTTGCAGGCAGTCTATTGCAGGAAGCTGGGCTTCTGGGCATTTTTTTGGCTTCGATGTTCAGCCACCTGACCGTCATCGGCAGAGACATGTTTGTTCCCGCGTTCATTAACCTGATGAGTTACTACAATCCCTTTGCCCTCGGGTTTTCCGCTGGGCTGGGGGCAGCGTTAGGCGAGGTTTCCACCTACTATTGGGGGCTGGGGATACAGGAAGCCTTCCAAGAGAATGGCCAAAGTAGCGTGGTTAAAAGGTGGATCGAAAAATACGGGTTCCTCGCCATTTTGCTGGTCGCTTCTTCGCCGTTGCCTGACACACCCATCGTATTGTTGGCTGGAACCGCGAGGTTTCCGTTCAAAAAATTTTTAGCTATTCAGATTGTTGGGAAAACCGCGTATTACTCTTTGGGCGCAGTTGTTGGAGGCGCCATTTTTCAGGGATTAAGCAATTACATGGAAGAGTGGATTCTCTCAGCGGTCGTGTTGGCGGGTTCCATCGTGCTTTGCGTGTTGGCTTCTTGGAGCAAAAGCAGAGAATGGATAATACATATACTAAGAAGAATCCTTCATTAAATTCGTAAAACGGGTAAAATTTGAATACTGTTTTTGGTTCTCTTGGAAATGCAGTTACGTTTATACTTTTGTTGTGCCATTGTTTGTTGTCAAGTCTGGTCGGTTGTGGCTATGGTTCTGATGGTTTATAACACGATGGGCAAGAAGCTGGAAAAGTTTGTTCCGTTACGCAAGAAGGAGGTTCGGATGTACGTTTGCGGTCCAACCGTCTACGATTATGTTCACATCGGCAACGCGAGGGCTTTTG
>CAZRIK010000031.1:0-18811 GCA_964600125.1 uncultured Candidatus Bathyarchaeia archaeon | reverse complement strand
GACTCTTCACTCGTACCCGCACCCCTCTGAGCGCCGAACGTCCAAGCCTAGGTTGCTCCCTCCCGGGCCTAGCCAGGTTCACCTGGCAAACACAGTAACGGCCTCCTTACAGAGGACGCTCCGTGACCGCCAGCCCCAGAGGACGGATACTCATAGATGGACGACCGAGGACCCCTGCAATCTTTTACGCCTCGCCTCAGCTGTCAGTCCGTCGTGAAGGGGGTTTACGGTCAAGGCTTGGAAGCCTCTCAAGGGACCCCTAGCCCCCCACTTGAGACCCGCCAAGAAAAACTAACGCTTAAGGATGTTAATAAAAGCTTTTGGAAATCTGGCTTAATCTCTCTTCATTATCTGCATCAGCATGGGCATTAGTTCGGTTCCGTGTTCTAACGTGTCTAGGCTTCCTTTTCGGCAGCTTTTTTCGGAGAATTCTTTTATGCCGTCTGGTACGAGTTTGTCGCCTGCTATCAGTAATGGCACAGGGTCGTCGCTGTGGGCTTTCAGTTCGCACGGCGTCGAATGGTCAGCTGTTATGCAGATCAACGTTTCTTTGAGGTTAATCTTTGGCATGATTTGCCCGAAGAAGTGTTTGTCGATGCCCGCGATTGTCTGGGTCTTGTGTATGTAGTCTCCGTCGTGCCCTGGCTCGTCGGGTCCCTTCAGGTGGATGTAGAAGCAGTCGTACGACGGAAGCAGGTTCAGGAGGTTGTCGACCCTCAGTTTCATGTCAGCCTCAATGTCGGGCGAAGGAGGAGGAAGCTTAACCAAGTCCATTCCTGCCAGCCTCGAGATTCCTCTTTCAACAGGCATGTCAGCCAAGCAGGCGAATCGGACTCCGTAACGTTCGTTGATGTCGAAGAATTGGGGCAGCTCGTCGCCCGCGTCCCTCGACAAAATAACATTGGCTTTCATTTTTCCCTCAACTGCCCGCATCAGGTTTACCTCGTGCTTGTCCAGAACCTTGTGGCTTTTCTCGGTGAACTCGTTCACGAGCTGCGCCGAAATCTTCGCGGACTTCGTGTCAGCCATGGGTAGGCACTCAGCCAGAACCATCTCAACGTCTTTTTTGGCTACTCCGAGCCCGGACACTCTTTCGTAAGCGGGGTCTGTGTTCGAGATTTTGCCCGAAAGAAGGGTCTTCTTGCTCTTTATGACGAGGACGCCTCGGTGCCCAAGCGTGCTTTTGAAACATATCTCTGCGGGATGGGATTCCAGCTTCACCTTTCGGTTCATTTCCTCAGCGAGTATTGCTGCTTCTTCGGTTGACAGGTTTCTGCCCGCTCTCCTGTCGATCAGCCTGTTGTTTTCGCCGAGGGTGGCAAAGTTGCATCTTAAGGCTAGGTCGCCGTTTTTCATGTTCAGTCCAGCGCCGTAGGCTTCCAGTGGACCTCGCCCAACGTGGTACCTGTAGGGGTCGTAGCCTAGAATCGAGATGACTGCCACGTCGCTTTCGGGCGCGATGCCTCTCCCAACGGTGTACATTTGTCCGAGTTTTCCTTTTGTCGCCAAAAAATTCATGTTCGGGACGTCAGCGAACTCTAGGGGCGTTTTGTTGCTGAGCTCTAGTATAGGCAGGTCTCCCATGCCATCTATAACAACGTAAATGAGTTTCAGGGGTCGTTCCTCTCCATTAAATGACTTGTATGGTTGAAACAATATGCTGTTGGGAATCTATAAAACCTTATAGCTGCCATGCCTGAGGAGACAAAAAGTTTGCTTTGAATATAGACAGGCTTATTAGAAAAAAAGGCAAATCATACACAGCATCATGGAGGGAAAGACGGATTATGCCAGTTTTCTCGGCTGAACAGTTGAGGAATGTTGGAACCAAGGTTTTTTTGGCTGCAGGCGCACCGCTCGAGGACGCTGAGTGGGTCTCGGGTCTTCTCGTCAAAGCGAACCTCGTGGGGCACGACTCTCACGGCGTCATCCGAATCATGCAGTACGTGAGGGCAATCCAAAAGGGAGACATCAACCCGGACGCAAAAATCGAGGTTGTGAAGGAAACTCGCGCTTCGGCTTTGGTGAACGGCAACTTGGGGTTCGGGCAAATAGTTGCGAGGAAAGCTATGGAAATCGCTGTCAGCAAGGCAAGGGAGAACACGTGCGGCACCGTCTGCGCCTACAACTGTTACCACATTGGCAGATTAGCTGACTATTCAGGCATGGCTGCCGAGAACGGCATGGTTGGATTGGTGATGGCGAACTCTCCCAGAAGCGTAGCAGCCTACGGAGGATTGGACCGTTTGCTCAGCACCGGACCGTTGAGCTACGCTTTTCCGACAGGAGGCGAAGTTCCGTTCGTTCTGGACATTGCCACGAGCGTAGTCGCGGAGGGGAAAGTCAGGGTCACGCTTCACAAAGGGGGCAAGCTTCCAGAAGGCTGCATAATCGACAAAAACGGGAACCCGTCCACGAATCCCGCTGACCTCTACGACGGCGGAGCGTTGTTGCCTCTGGGCGGCGACTCTTTTGGGTACAAGGGGTTCGGGATTGGTCTCGTAGTCGAGGTTTTAAGCGGCATCCTTTCAAAGTCAGGCTTCTCGTATCTTCCCGAAAAAAGGGGGAACGGCTTGTTCTTCCAAGCCATCGACATTGAAAGCTTCATGCCTGTCGACGAATTCAAAGAACAGGTTGACGTTCTCGTCCAAAAAATCAAATCTTCGAAGCTCAGACCCGGATTCACCGAAATTCTGATACCCGGAGAACCCGAGTATAGGACTGAAAAGGAACGGCTGCGGAACGGAATCTCGATACCCGACAGGACTTGGGAAGAAATCAGGGCTACAGCAGCAACATTAGGTTTGGATGTGGACGCCTTAATTTGTCGATGATTGCCTTGGATAACTGGCTATGACGGTAGTCTACAGTTCGATGTTGACCCAGCTGCCCAGACGGTCAGACTTGAAGCTGCAGTCGAGATAAGCCTGAATCTTCGCGCCATTGACAAAGTCGGACGGGTCATTCTTGCCAGTTTTGATGGCTTTGACGAACCTTTGATAGTTGTTCGGCGTAGGTGGGCACTTCACCGTTTTCCACGTGGGCTTGTCAATGCTCTTCCTTCCCACGCAAATACGGTACTCATCATAAGCTTTATCCAAATCGATCTCAAGCGCCCCTTTGTCCCCATACACACGGGCACGCAAGCTGTTGGTCTGCCCGACTGCCCACCGTGACGCCGTAATCGTTCCTAGGGCGCCGTTCTTGAAGATCACGGTCGAGGCGAGGCTGTCGTTGGCATCTAGGACGTATTCGCCGACTCTGTTTTCGGGCTCTCCTTTGTCGAAACTTTTGAGCTTGCAGTAAATTTGGGAAAAATCGCCGCACAGGAGGCTGGTGAGATCATAAATGTGGACGCCGATGTCTCCTAAGGTGCCTGTGCTCCCGTGCTTCGTTGACAGCCGCCACAACCAACCTTCCGTTTTCCGCCAGTCTCCCCACGCGCGGCTCACAAGCCAGCTTTGCAGGTAGCTGGACTCGACATGTTTTATGTCGCCGATTTTGCCTTGATGGACCAGCTTCGCCGCTGCCTGCAGCCCGCTTGAGCTGCGGTAAGAGAAGTTGACCATGTTGACAACCTTGCGTTTGGTTGCCGCGTCAAGCATACGTTTGGCTTCATCGTAATTTGTCGCCATGGGCTTTTCGCACAAAATCGGAATATCCTTCTCGATCACCGCTATTGAGATCGGCGCATGCATCGCGTCGGGCGTCACGTTGGCAACGCCGTCCAGCTCCTCCCTTTCCAGCATTTCGTGATAATCCGCATATACGGCGGGAACTTTCCATTTTTCAGCAAACGCCTTACGTCGCTGTTCCGAAACGTCGCAGCAGGCTACGACCTTCACTCCTCCCATTTTTGTGAACTGACTTGCATGATGGTTGCCCATGCCACCTGTGCCTATGATGCCAATTTTAATCATGTCATTGCCTCCAATCGTTGAAACACGATGAATAAAGACTGAACCAAATTACATAAGGTTTTGTGTGCATCGTTTCTTCAGATATTTGCTGTAATTCTAACGAGGTAACTGTATTTTTTGAAAAAAAATAAAGAATATGGGAATTGTTTCATCGTTTGAGGCATTTTCCGTTATTGTTTCTCGAGTTTTTTACAGTTAAATGTTAACCATTGTGGTTGCCCTCGAAGAACGGGATATTAGTTTCTGATATACACGCATGATGGAAAGATGTTTAACCGAACAATGTTACTATGAAGCGGGCTAGGCAGGCATATGGGTCTCACTGGTCTTATTGCGGAACTCGATTCTTACCTCAAAACGGGAGAAAAGGAACTGGAGGCTCTACGTAATCTACTGCTCAACGGCAGGATTTCTCAGTCCGCTTTCGATCTGGTGGAAAAGAAGGTTAACCGAAAAAAGGCGCTTGTCTCGGAACTGAAGGAAGCCCTCAAATCGGAAGAAGACTATTGGCGGAGCAGCCTTTCGGACGCAACTCGCATTTTGGAGTCTCTCCTCGTGCAATTTGAACATAGGCGTCTTCTGGGCGAAATCGGCGAAGACGAATTGAAACAGAAAAGCAGCATCATAAACCTTGGGCTTGAATCTCTCATGGGCAAAGATAGTTCAGTGAAAGCTGTGGTTCAGGAGCCCGCCCAGCCCCTGCAGATGACCCTTGAGCAGCACACGATGCCAGAAGACGTATCTAAGCAGGAAATGGCGGCGGCAGAAGAACCAGAGATTGTGGAAGAAGAGCCCATAGCGGAAGAACCCGTTGCCCCACCTGTCATGGTTAAAGAGCAAGTGGATGCCAAACTTGTTCAACCCAAAAAACCTTCTAACGGAGGACAGGCACCCATCAAACGCAGAAAACCTTCAGCAAAGGAGCCGCCTGAAGTTGACTCTTCCGTCGACTCGTCGGTTCACTGCATGAACCCGTGGAAGCCTGATTGCCGAAACACCGACATCGAGCTAAGCATTTACTACAAGGGGCGTTCAATCCCCATTTGCCACAAATGCTGGGAAGAAATCTCCGACAAGAACATTGAATGGTAAGCTTGAAAATGGAACTATTTGTATAGATTTTTTGCATATATTGAATTGTTAAACGCATTTTTGAACTATGGGCTCAAGCATTTCTTCTGGTCTGATTTGATCATCATTAGATTTTTTTGTTTGAACAACAAATCGTGCGAGACCCGTCTGATTTGCGGCGCATTATTTCTGTTGTTTTGGGGCGCAAACACGGTCAGATACTTATTCCGTGCGTAGTTATTGTGGGACTGAAAAATGAGACTTCTTTACTGGTCTGTTTTGTGTGACATTCGAGTTTTCCGTTTGTGTGACAATTAGCGTCTTTTATTTATATGAATGGTTCATGGTGCATTCGTTGAGGCGTCTACTTGATTATTTCGTCCAGTTGGCAGTAGCCTGCGTCCACTTTTTTCTGCATTTCTTTAACCCAGCTGCTGACTCCTGCAGCCTTGATTCGCCTCAAGTTCTCTAATGTGCCCACTAGGCGCAACAGTTTTTCGCAAGTGTCCATTTCGGTGCATTCTACGCAAATTACGTAACCCTTTTGTCTGCAACACTGACGAACAACGCAGCTAGGGTCTCCGCCACCAGCAACGCAGCCGGGGCACTCACCAAAGAGATTAACGAATCCGTCCAGAACCTTTTCGAACTCCGCGTAATGTTGGAATGCTGGTTCGTATTTTGCCAGTTCTGGGGCGAACTTGTTGAAGCCGTAGGCGTATATTGTTTTTCGCAGGTTTTCAGCTGCCTGTTTTATTCGACCTTGGTGTATTCCGCAGGCTCCGCAGTACAAGCCGCAGTAGCCCACCAATTTCTTTTGGTTGTCGCTCAACAGCAATCACCTTTCACGCGACATTATCACGTTCCAGAATATAAAAAAATTTTGTGTAAACAAAAATGGCTAAATATGGAATGAAGCGGCGTCAGATGCAGCTTCTTCCTTCGATATATCTTTGGCTTTGCAGCTTTTTATACAAAAGCTCAACGGTTTTGCGGTCTACGTAGCCCTTGTGGGGGCGGAAGCCTCCAGAGAAGCCTTTCGGGATGTGAAGAAGCTCGTGAATCAACGTTTTTTCTTTTTCCTCCTCGGGCAACGGGTCGTAGTTTTCGGAGACAACCTCAATGATGTAGGCGGGCGGACGGCGGAGTGCCTCCTGCCATATTCTGCCCAAGCCGTGTATGCGGGCGAGAATTCGGCGGGACTGGGAGCCTTTGCTTCTCACGCAGTAGACGAATTGGGGGACCACGTGGAACAATCCCAAGGTTTCGGCGATGCCGTCAACCTTTTCTTTGATGTCAGCTGCCTCGAAATACTCTATCGGCACGGTCAATGCACCTTTTTGTCACACATGTTATACGTGCTTTAGCCCTTATTCAGCGGGCTTTAGGGTTCAATAACGTTTTCTCATAGAATGAAGCGCCCTTTCTTAATTAGGCTTATCGAAAAAATAAACTAAGCGTTAAACGCTGAAAATTGCTTTTTTTAGTTAGTCTTCTTCCGCATTGAAGTCTGGCTTTGGCTCGAAAACCCAAGACGACGTGTTTCCTATCTGCTGGAAGCCTCTGTCCTGAAGAATTTTGTTTACGTGTTTTTTGGCTATGTGGTTGACGTCGCTTCCGTACCTCACTCGGATTTTGAAGGGTTTTCCGTTTATAGACGACGTTTTCAAGATTCCGCTTTTCTCCAGAACCTCCAAGACGTCAAAGGCGTTTACAGCCATCTTCTTTCACTTTGAGCTTAAGCTGCCCAAAAACGCATTTAAGCAATCTGTGAAATCTCGGGGGGAGGGGGTGTCCCGTCAAACTGTGCTAACACCAAAAGGCTCAGAACAAAGTACTAAGCGCAGTTTTTCATTTTTTTGGCTTACGTGTGATAGAACACTTAATAGAATGTTGCATCATTTAATGTTTCATTCCATGGAGTCGTGCTCGAAATGAAAAAAGAGCAACTTGTTCTGCCTATAGCAATCATCATCACAGGCATTTTTCTGTTCTGGTACTCGAAGCTTGGCGGAGAATCGCTTGTTACGGGGGTTCCCTTAGAGTACACTCAACAACTAATCGTTTTGGTCCTCGTCGTCGCCAGCCTTTTTGTCCTTTACAAGATAGGCGCGTTTTTCCTCAAGTCGCTGATGCTGAAAATGGGGGGAAAAGAAGGCGAGGTCGGTATGCTGCAGGGAGTCTACAAGTTCATCATAATAACGGTCGGAATACTCACGCTATTGTCCAGCTGGTTTTCGCTCGGAAGCCTCGGAGCCATCTTCGCAGCCTTCGGCGGAATGTTCCTCGGATGGTCTCTGCAGGGTCCCATAAGCGGTCTCGCAGCGTGGTTTCTAGTTTCGGTGATCAGACCGTTCAGCGTCGGAGACAGGGTGCAGCTTCCGTCTTATAGTCTGGTCGGCGACATCGTCCACATTACGCCCCTTTACACGATACTGAATCAGGTGGGAGGAAGCGTGGGAAGCGAGGAGCCTGCGAACAGGACCGTTTTGATTCCGAACGCCATGCTGTTCAGTGCGCTTGTAATCAATTACACTCCGAAAGATCAGGGCGAACTCATTGAGCTGTCGAACAAACGTAAAGCAATGGCTGGGTCATCCCAATCCGCCTACATGCTTGACGAGTTCGTGTTGCGGCTGAGCTTCGACTCAGACTGGGACGAAGCAGAAAAAATACTACTCGACGCAGCGAAGGAGGTAACAGCGGACGTCATCAAAAAAACGGGTCAGGAACCCTACATACGGGCAGACATGACTGACTGGTACGGCGTCTACATGAGGCTCAGGTTCATGACCGTAGCCACAGACAGACCCAAAGTGATACACGAAATCTCGAAAAAGGTCTACAAGGCGGTGCAGGCAAGCAGAAACGTGGACCTCGCCATACCATACATCTACTCGTACAAGAAGGGCTTCCAGTGGGCGCCTCCGTTCTCCATGGACAACGTGGACACCACAAGAAGGCTAGCGCCAAACGATCCAACATTAATTTGCCCAAAATGCGGACAAGAAAACGCAGCCAACGCAACATACTGCAACAAATGCGGAAAAAAATTGAAACCAGAAGCGAGTTAAAGAGGAAACAATCTTCAATTAACGAATGATGGTTGTTATCCAGACTGGCCAAGATAGCATAAAACTTATTTGGTTATAAACTAATTTCTATAATGTAATCTGGTTGGGAGACCGTGAGAAAAAAGCATTTAGTTACTTTAGGCATTCTCATGGTTTCCTTTCTCGCCTTTTTGTCATTATCTACGCCGAGGACCCTCTCGAACGTGGCGCCGATTCCAGAAGATGTTTTCATCAATCAAAAAATCGGTTTCATCAAGAGCTCAACGACTCTATCAAGTTTTTATGATTTCGCAACCTATGTCGTCTTGGGCGAAGTCACCAACACCTCCTGTTACGATCTAGGGAGAGGAGACATTAACACTGCAGCCACGGTAAAAATCGACATGATTCTGAAAGGCGACATTCCGACACAAACAATAACAATACATTACTGGGGAGGCACTGTCGGCAACCTATCTGCAGGAGCTTTTATTAGTTGGGGAGAACAGGATTATATTTTACCTTCAGAATTTTTTCTTTACGAAGGGAGGAGGATTATCGCGTTTGTTGACAGTGATTATGAAATTCTTGTCTATATCGATGAACCATCGCAATATAATTATTATTGAAATAATTACTTGACCACCGTGTGCATTTCTTAGGCGCACATGATAAAAGAAAGTACCATCATTCATCCCGATGCAGAAAATAGATTTATATTTGCGCTTGTCATTGGGTTCAATTGGCGGTTTGTATGATGCGTGGTGGACGCCAAATTCGCGGCTGATTCGTGCCTGCTTTTTAATCCTTATCTTAAACGTTCTCGTAAGACGATGTTTATAAACCATGAGCCAATACTTGTGGAGAAGCGATGAGCGATGTTCAAAGAGGTTCCTCCGACTGTCAACTTCCCCGAACTTGAGCGCCGAATCCTGAGGTTCTGGGCTGAAACGGACGCCTTCGGGAAACGCGTCGAACTCAACAGGGGCAAGCCGCGCTGGTCCTTCATGGACGGTCCAATAACAGCCAATAACCCTATGGGGGTGCATCATGCTTGGGGACGCACCTACAAGGACCTTTTCCAACGTTTCAAGGCGATGAAGGGGCATGAACTCCGCTACCAGAATGGGTTCGACTGCCAAGGGCTCTGGATAGAGGTTGAAGTGGAGAGGGCGCTGGGCTTCAAATCCAAACGCGACATCGAAACCTACGGAGTCGCCAAGTTTATCAAAGACTGCAAACAACGGGCGCTCCGATTCGCCGCGAGACAGGTTGAACAGTCAATCCGTCTGGGATACTGGATGCAGTGGGACAACCCAGAAACGCTTCGGCTTCTTGCAGACAATCTCGAGAATCCAGAACAAATTGTTGAGATTAATGGCACAAATGGGACTGTCAAGGATTCATCTGAAAGGCTGGTTGGGAGACTCGGGACTCCGGACGTTGGCGGCTCATATTTCACTTTTTCAGATGAGAATAATTATACGATTTGGGCTGCGTTGAAGAAATGCTTCGAGAACGGCTGGGTCTACAAGGGAAGAGACGTCATGCCGTGGTGTCCCAGATGCTCCACAGCCCTTTCTCAACACGAGATCGTGACTGAAGGATACCGAGAGTTGACCCATCCCGGCGTCACACTCAAGTTTCCGTTGAGAGGCAAACATAAGGAGTCGTTGTTGGTTTGGACGACGACCCCGTGGACACTCACTTCGAACGTCGCTGCAGCTGTGCATCCTGACCTCACGTACGTCAAGGTTAAACTCGGAGACGAATTTTTCGTTCTAGGCAAATTTGCGCTTGAAAGAAGCCTTCCGAAAGGAAAATATGAGGTCGTAAAAGAATTCGGAGGCAGCGAAATGGAAGGCTGGACCTACGACGGACCCTACGACGATCTTCCAGCCCAAAAGGATTCTAAAGCTGTTGACTCCCACAGGGTCATACTTTGGACCGAGGTCACGGAGGAGGAAGGCACAGGCATCGTTCACATTGCCCCGGGCTGCGGAAAAGAGGACTTGGAGCTCAGCGAAATCCACGGGTTGCCTGCGCTGGCTCCGCTCGACGAGTTCGGCGTCTTCATAAAAGGCTTCGGGATGTTTACGGGCGTCCACGTTTACGATTCAGCACCGAAAATCATTGAAGACCTGAAGAAAAGGGGAATCCTCTTCAAATCCGAGAAGTACGTTCACCGTTACCCAGTTTGCTGGCGGTGCAGCAGCGAGCTCGTTTTCAGGCTTGTCGACGAATGGTTCATCAGCATGGGCGAAAAGCTAGACAAACCACTGGAGGAAATTACAGAAGAAGAAAAGGCGAAGAATCTACGCTACCAAATAATCGATGTCACAAAAAAGGCGAGGTGGATACCCGAGTTCGGACTCCAACAGGAGCTGGACTGGCTGCACAACATGGAAGACTGGATGATCTCCAAAAAAAGGTTCTGGGGACTCGCCCTGCCGATCTGGGTGTGCAAAGAATGCGGCAGCTTCGAAGTCGTAGGCAGCAAACAGGAGCTCAAGTCCCGAGCGATCGAAGGGTGGGACGTTTTCGAAGGGCACACTCCGCACCGACCATGGATTGACGCGGTCAAAATCAAATGCCCAAAGTGCGGAGGACTAGCACAGCGCATTCAGGACGTTGGAAACCCGT
This sequence comes from uncultured Candidatus Bathyarchaeia archaeon, assembly GCA_964600125.1. Lineage (GTDB taxonomy): Archaea > Thermoproteota > Bathyarchaeia > Bathyarchaeales > DTEX01 > JAGTRI01. The sequence continues at coordinate 8,124 of CAZRIK010000031.1, read as the reverse complement.
GGCTGGACGCAGGAATAGTCTCGTATTCCACGCTCAACTATAGGCACAACCGCGAATACTGGCAGAAATGGTTTCCCGCTAAGCTGATCACTGAATGTTTGCCTGGGCAGTTCCGAAACTGGTTCTACGCGATGTTGGCGATGAGCACAATAATGGAGAGGCGCAGCCCGTTCGAAGTCTGTTTCGGGCACGGCACGGTTCTCGCCGAGGACGGGCGCGAGATGCACAAGTCTTGGGGGAACGCCATAGAGTTCGACGAGGCGGCGGAGAACATGGGAGCCGATGTCATGCGTTGGATGTACTGCACAAAGAAGCCTGAAACCGACCTGCTTTTCGGGTACGGGAAAGCCGAAGAAATCAAGCGCCAGTTCCTGATTCCGTTGTGGAACATTTACAGCTTCTTCATGACTTACGCCAGTTTGGACAAATGGTCGCCCGAAAACACTGTTGGGCACGGTTCGCTTACGCTCATGGACCGTTGGGTACTATCCAAGCTCAACAAGCTACTTGTGAACGTAACAGCATGCTTGGAGGATTTCGACCCGTACGACGCTTCGCTTGCCATCGAAAAGTTTGTTGAAGAACTGTCCACGTGGTACGTTAGGCGTTCAAGGCGAAGGTTCTGGAAAAGCGAAAAGGACGAAGACAAAAACGCAGCTTACACCACGCTGTATACTTGTTTGACGACGCTCACTAAGCTCTTGGCGCCCTTCATCCCGTTCGTCTCCGAGGAAATGTACCAGAACTTGGTCCGCAGCGTGGACAAGTCTGCTCCCGAAAGCGTGCACCACAATGACTGGCCTGTGGCTGACGAAAAAGCGGTCGACAGCGAACTTATGACGGACATGGACCTAATCATCAAAGTGTGCAGCCTTGGACGCTCGGCACGTAACAAATCTGGAATCAAGCTAAGGCAGCCACTTTCAACCGCCAAGGTTTATGCTGACGAGGATTCGCTGAGACGAATCAGAAAATTCAGTGACATAATCATCAACGAGCTTAACGTAAAGAAACTTTTGTTCGCGGCGCAGAAGGACGAAATCGTGGAATACTCGGTGAAGCCTCTGCCTCAAGCTTTAGGCAAAAAGTACGGTAAGCTCTACCCAAAAATAAGAGAAGCAGTAACCAAGCTTGACGCAAAAACGACAGCACATGCCCTAAGTGAAGGAAAAAGCGTTCGCCTAAAAGTCGAAGGAAGAACCATAGAGATACTGCCAGAAGAAGCCGAGGTGACCACGGGACCTAAACATGGATACTCATTGTCCGAAGAAGAAGGCTTGTCTGTTGCCGTGGACGTTACGATACAGACAAACCTCAAGGAGGAAGGGCTGGCTCGAGACATTGTCCGCCGAATACAAAACCAGCGGAAGGAAGCAGGCTTCAACATTGCCGACCTGATCGAAACCTACTATAAGGCGGGACCGAAGCTTTCAAAAGTGTTCGAAAACTACGAAGAATACATAGCTGCGGAAACGTTGACTGCGACCTTGCGTGAAGGCACTCCCCCCAAAGAAGCACACAAGGCAACATACAAGATCGAGGACGAATCACTGACAATGGGGCTTAAAAAAGTAAAAAAAGTCGCATAACGATGCTTATCCGCTGTGGATAGAAAAATTCCTCAATGACGTCAATTTTTCGTAGCATGGCCAAGGGCTTCAGTGTCTTTACGTCTTTGCGTCGGTCTTTTTTGTGAAAAATTTTTTATAGAAAAATTTAAGAGCCATCCTTTCGTATCTGTACAAAGAAAAGGGTGTGATATTCATGTCCTGCTGCGGTGGAAAGAAGAAAGAAAAGAAGAAATAAGGAAGAAACAGTTAATCTAAACTAGTCTTCCTTCTCCTTTTTTTGTTAAACCGAAATTTTGGCAACAACCGAGTCGTTGAGATTCATCACGTCTTTTGTTCTCAGTTCAACAAGCCTGTCCCTAGACCCGCCGCCGCAATAAATGGTCTCAAACTTCAGCAAGTCCTCGTCGATTACCGCCCGCATTCTGGTCTTGTGCCCGATTGAGGGGGTTCCTCCGGGCGGATATCCGCTTATCTCCTCAGCATTGTTGAACGGCACAAGGCGGACGTTGCCGACTTTCAGTGCCTTCGCAGCTGCCTTAAGGTCCACCTTCAAGTCGCCAGAAATGACGAGAAGCACGTGTTCGCCTCGGTCTGTCTCTGAAACCAAGTTCTTGGTGAGCCTGTGAAGATCGACCCCTGAGGCTTTGGCTGCGTCCGCCGTGTGGACCGTTTCCTGCTTGACGATGAACCTGTGCCAGATGTTGTTTTGTTGCAGGTATTTTTCTAGATCAATGTTATCGCTCATTTTTTGGTTTCACGCCTTATTTGATTAAAATGGAAGTTTTTCTCCTTTTTGGTCACGTCTCGTCTTGCCCAGTTCGTTCTCGACCTCTTTCAGCTGGGTCTGGTCGAAGACTGGCCCGTCCTTGCAGACTCGGTACTTTCCTATTACGCAGCTTCCGCATATTCCGATCGCGCAGAACATGAAGCGTTCGAGGCTCGCTTGCAGGGGAGTGCTGTATTTTTCTGCGAGCTTGTAAACCTTAAGCGTCATAGCCTCGTTTCCGCAGGTGTAAACAGTGTCAACTTGTCCTGTTGAAAGGATTTTCTCTGCAGCGTCCGTTGCGAGTCCTCTAGTGCCGTAGCTACCGTCGTCTGTTGCGAAAACGACGTTAAGGTTGGCTTCCTCCTGCATTTTTGTTAGCTGCTTCACGAAAAGAAGGTCGCTTCGGGTTTTGGCGCCCTCAACAACCGTGGTCTTAACTTTCGCTTTCAGAAGCCTCAAAGCCAACAACATTAATGGCGCTGTTCCAATGCCTCCACCGACCACTAAGGCTGTTTTACCAGCGATTTTGTAGTGAGTGCCGAAGGGCCCGCGGACTCCAACGACTTCGCCTTGCTTCATCCTGTTAAGGGCTTTGGTGCCTTCTCCGACCTCCTTCACGGTTACAGAGACCATGTTGTTGTTGACTGACGAAAGGCTCAAGGGAATCTCGTCGACGCCTGGAATCCAAAGCATAATGAACTGTCCGGGTTCAGCGGACGCGCAGATTTTGTCCTCAAAGTAGAACGTTGTAACGTGTTCGGTTTCGGACTCGACCTTCCGAATTTTTGTTGTCCGTATCTGTTTATCGTCTGTGTGCCATCCCGACAATCTCTTTCACGCTCCTGAAGCCCTTTTCCTTAAGGTATCCTGCTATGCCAGTTGTTACGGACTTGAACACATCGAGGTCTTCGTAGGCGACCGCTGACCCGATCTGGACTGCTGAAGCCCCAGCCAGCAAAAATTCTACTGCGTCCTTCCATGTTCTGATGCCTCCGCAGCCGATTACAGGCACGTCCACGGCTTCGAAGATTTCGTAGACGCACCTAACCGCGACTGGCTTTATGGCTCCCCCGGAAAGCCCGCCCGTCTTGTTGCTTAATATTGGACGCGCTGTTTCGACGTCTATCGCCATAGCCTTGATCGTGTTGATCGCCGTCACAGCGTCAACCCCAGCGGAAACCGCAGCCTTGGCCAGTTCAGTTATGTCAGCGACGCTCGAAGTTAACTTGGCGAACACTGGAACCTCAACGTTCGCTTTCACTTCTTTCACGACGTCCCCGATTTTTTGCGGGTCCTGCCCAATCTCCGCCCCGACTCCCTTCGCGTGAGGGCACGAAAGGTTCAGCTCCACCGCGTCAGCCCCGGAATCAGCAGCAATCTTGGCGACCTTGCCGCATTCTTTGGCTGAATAACCGTAGACGCTGACGATCAAAGGAACCTCCAAGTCCGCGAGCTCCCTGATTTCTTCAGAAAACTTTTTTATCCCAGGGTTCGGCAGACCCAGAGCGTTGAGAAGCCCGCATTCGACCTGAATGACCGTTGGGTTCGCGTAGCCTTCGCGGGGTTCAAGCCCAACCGATTTTGTGATGACTGCGCCAGCTCCTGAACGGGCAACTTCTCTTAGGCTGTCAGCCGAGATGCCGAGTATTCCCGACGCCAGAACCGTTGGGTTACGGAGGCGAAGCCCAGCCAGCTCAACCTTGAGACTATCCGCATCAAGCATGACCATTCATAAAGCCTTCATCAATCAAGATATATTAAACTTTAAGTTTTCTCTTTTGCACTTCTAGTGTACACGCACGCAACGAATTTGGCAGCGCAAGGAGAATTTTGGAGGATTTTTTCAAAAAGATTTTTGGCGCACATGCCTTAAATACTTCGATGGTTTCGAGCAATATTTGTACACCGAAATTGTGGAACTTAGTTTTTTCGGGTTCTTTTTTTTCCTCTGCATCAGGATTTCACGAGAATGTCAATTTGGATGGTGCGACTAATAGTATTAAAGGATCACATATGCGGGTAATGCTGTTCGTGTGTTCCTCCCTATTAGAAAAGATGATATTTCCCGTCTAACAGTAAGCCGTTCCACCTATCAAGGAGGAAAAAGAATGTTAGAAATAAGAGAACATGAGATATACCAGTACTTACTGGGGAACAGTGAGAAAATAAGAATAGCAGATGCATGCAAAGCCCTAGGAAAGGATGAAGAAACAAGAAAATCCGTAAAAGAAAGGCTAGCGAAGATGGCTAGGTTCGGCATACTAGACATCAAAGGAGATTATGTTTCAATCAAAACGAAAAAGAAATAGCAACATGAGGAATGGATGAAAAAATATTCTCCCTCTTTTTTTGGCTACCAACATCGCCAAATAACTCAAGCTATGACCATTTAATCCCCAGACCCCATTTTTTGATTCGTCCGTTTTAGTTGCATAGTCCTCCAACGATAAAAAAGCAACTAATCGATCGATTGGGTGAATATCCAGAATAATGCAGAGATTCCAGAGAGATTCTAAGCAAGAATAATTCCAGAGTGAAGCAGAGATCAGAGCAACGGTGAATTTTTTGTGTGTGCCTATAATTTTAATACGAAAGTACCGTAATTCCATAAAGTCATTAGCTTTAAACGCTCCAACTTTAGAACGTTATCTTTCCAAAAGCAGAAATGTGGCATAGACGATTAATAATAACCTTGATTTATGCTCAACTCGTTGACAACGGGTCAGGCGAGTTCACAGTTAAGACATCACGCACAGTTGAAAAGGCTTACAGCACGGTTGAAGCTGTGGATTCGAACATGTTACTGAGATGGAAGGCATGAAAACATTCAGAAAAAGAAAATAAGCAGATAATCATAGAGTCTTATGGGAGACTTGGAAATGATTAATGTAAGACTAACTTCTCCTCCGCAAGATTTGGCTTCTCTGTTTTCTGAATCCGAGAGAAAATTCTATTTATATTATTCAGAATTTGTTTCATCTGAGCTGTCTGGAACTGGTGTTCAGGATTTTTTGCATTTTGTTATCGAAAAGGAAGAGATTTCACTATCTGAAGTAGAGGACATTAGAGTTATGCGGTTTCCCTTTGAAGATTCTGAGTCAAAAAGAGAACATGCCAACCGCCCGCCGCGCTTCGAGGGGGTAGTTTATTTTAGTCAGTATGTACAATCGGCAAAAACGATTGACATTTATCCGCCCAGATTTAACTCAGAACATATTAGGAACATGGCAGCGAAACAGATCTGGAACGACGAAGAAATGCGTTATTACCTCTTTTGTTACGAACCAGTTAAGGCACTTGTGCATGAGCTTCTCCGCATAAAACATGGAGAGAATGAGGGCGCTATCAAGAAATTGTCCCAAAAATACATGACCGACTTTGAAATAAAGACCAAGGGCAAAGTCAAATATTCTAATAGGCCATCATTTCTGCTTCCTCACGGAAAAGGATGGGACCAAGAGGTTCAGAAAAATAAACGACGTGCACAGTCTAGCGGATGTTACTAACCCACGACATATTGCCAATAAGTTTGTCACGCTATGAATCAGGATTTTCTCTAGCACTTAAACACTTGATTCCACAGCTATTATCAGCCGTCCCAGCATGTCTAAAAACAAACATCCTAAGAGAGAGATTAAACTTTAGTCTTTTTCTTTTTCTTCTTCTGTTCTGTGTGCTCTCTACACTCTACTCTCTGCACTACACTACTCTCACAACAAAAAAAGATATGGTTCTAAGATTACGGGTTTCTCTATCTTTGCTGAAGAAACCAATGTCTATCAATAGGATTTGTTCACATGATAAAAAGGTTTGAGAGTAAAGTCTTCAATAAAACGCTTAAATTTCCATTTAGTATTATTAAAGGAATAGGAGATGGTTCAGAATCTTTACTAAAGTTGTAGGTTCTAGTGCTCCTGCTCCTCCTGTATATATCCCTCAACTTCAATGGTCAGATTATTATTCTTTTCAATATTTTGTCGCTGTAATTTACATACTCATCGTCTTAGTTATTATTCTCTGGAAAACCAAAGACACTAGACAATATAGGAAGATTGGAATAATCATGCTCTTGTTAATAGTAGTTACTTTGTTGGGTTCTGCCTTAAACCAGTTTAATTCGTCAGAAAGGCTTGATAAATTTTTCAGGGATGTTAGTGCAGGATTAAAGAATGAAATTAGCGAAAGAGAGCCCAATGTCACATTAGAGATTATTGAAGCAAAACCGCCAGAAGCAATAGCAGTATATGAGCCACGAGAAATGGGCGGAAATAAAAATACTGGTGGAATTATGGATGAATATCAAAATTTAAAATATTTCATCGAGTTGAATATCCGAGAATATCAATGTAAATCAATAAAAATATACTTGTACGACTACGTATACTATTTTTTGCGCGAATACAATGATTATAATGAGCTTTTCATATTTGATTTCAGGGCAGAAATCTACCTTTACATAATAACTAACACAATTATCATGATATCAGGAGCCATATTGGTTTTTTACATTACATGGAAAAAATTGCTGTTCCCAAACAAGACAAAATAGGTAAAGTTAGAAAGGGTTTTCAGAATTCATCGTTCAGGCTTCCGAATGAACCTTACGGGTTATAACCATACGGATTATAACTCATATACTAGACATCTCCGCACCTGGTGAATTAAGAGAACGAAAAGGTTGAAACCATAAAAGACGAACTTAAATCCCAAGAAGAAGAAAAAAACTAAACTTTAAGCCTCAAATCCTAATCTTTTTTTTCCGTAGTTTCCTGTTTTTTTCTTTGGATAAGTGCGTTCACTGCGTTGGCAAGGGATTCGCATGCGGCTTCTCTGTGTTCAAGCGAGAAATCGATTTCTTCGTTTTCGGCTTCTTTCTGGAGGTCTCGCATCTGCCCTGCGACTAGATGTTTCAGCTTCTCGTATTCGTCTTTCAACTGTTCCTGTTCAGCGGCGAAGTTCGTCTCGGCTAATCTGAGGTACTTTTGTGCAAGGTTCAGTTTCTGGGTTGCTTCCGCCTCTTTCGGTCTCTCGGTCTTTTTAAGGAATCCAAAGATGCCCGTTTTCGTTTGGGCTGTGCGGTTCAGTTCTTCTCTGAGGCTGTCAACGTCGCGGGACAGTTTGCTGGTTTCACGGTTTTTGCGCTCCTCGACCTCTTTTAACTTGGCAGCGTATTCTTTTTCGATTCGTCCGAGAAGGCTCCTGTTTTCCGAGAATTTTTTATTAACCTCCTCGCGTGAAGCCTCGTTGCGCCGAACCTTTTTTAGCTGAACGCTAATGTTCGAGACTATTTTCGAGCGCTCTTTCATGTAACGTTCGTCAACGCTTATTGCGGGGCTGGACTCAAACTTGGATAGGACATCCCCCAGGTTGGATAGCCAGCGGGTAAAGTGTTCGTAGAACGGTGGAAGGGCAAACCTCTGGCTTCCCAAAATGCGTAGGCTGTTGAGGATTCTGCCCGTAGCCTCTTCTGGAGTCGGAACATGCTTCTCCTCTGAAACGTAACTGCGGCTCGACCGTTGCCTCTTTTTTTCGGCTTTAGACTTAGCCTTTTCGTGACCCGACCTTTCCTGCCGCCGACCATAATCTTGGGGTGCACCTGCCCGAGGCTGGAATCCCATAAACAAAATCGTCTACAATCAATGTATTTAATGCTTTGTTCCAATATTTTGCCATATTTTTGGGCGTCACACATAAATTGCGAAAGACGATATTATTTGATGAATGTTGGTGAGGTGCCTGAATTGACAGATTTGATAATCACAAGCCCCGTTTTTGCACACAACAGCT
>CAZRIK010000030.1:0-19035 GCA_964600125.1 uncultured Candidatus Bathyarchaeia archaeon | reverse complement strand
TGCTGAGATACGTTTTGGGTTAAAAACAGGGGCAAATGAATTCTTCCACCTAGACAATGAAAAAGTGAAACTTTGGGGGATAGAAAGAGAGTATCTAGCACCTGTTGTTACATCTCCTAGGAATGTCAAGACGGAGATTAGACCAGAAGACATTAGTAGACATATTCTTATGGTTCACGAACCTAAGGATGTCCTAGAGAAGAGAAATGTCAAAGTCCTGAAATACATTGAATATGGCGAAAGTGTTGAAATAAGAATAAAAGGAGGAGTTAGAGGAGGTACTTTAGTAAGAGGATATCAAAATCTCTCATCAGTTAAATCAAGAGCAAAATGGTATGACCTTGGAGAAAGAGAACCAGCACCTATACTGCGTTATAGAAGAATCTGGGAAAGATGCGTATTTCCAATAAATACAGTTAAAGCATATGCAAATGATACTTTTAATGAAATTTATCCTAAAGCTAAAGAGGACACCATTGTCTTGGCTGGAATACTCAATTCGTCCATAATCGCTTTGCTGTCGGAACTTCATGGGCGTTTCTATGGTGGTGGAGTGCTTGAACTAGAGATTTACGAATGCAAAGACCTACCAGTTTTAAATCCAAAAAAGCTATCAAAGGAAGAAAGACAGAAAATTGAGGCTGCCTTTTCCAAGGTTTGTGAGGCTCAGACTAAGGGTGATGAGAAGTTGGAGCAAGAAACTATGATAGAACTTGATAATGCCGTTTTTGATGTTCTCAAACTCAAGAAAAAGGAACGACGACAAGTGTATGAAGGGCTGGAATCTCTTAGGAGAATGAGGCTTAGTAGGAAAGAAGTTGATGTTTTGGTTGAGACTACTGAGAAATGGAAACCTACAAAGAAACTAAAGAAGGAGAAAAAAGTTTCTAGCGAACCTTCAAAAAGACTTGATTCATGGATGAAAGAATGAAAGTAGTCTCAAGTGATGATCAATGAGTTTTATAGAAAACTTTCTCAAGAAAGATGCAAAAGAAGTAACTAAAGAGGATATTGAGGCTTTTATCTCAAGAAAGATAGAAGAAAGTGTAAATCTTGATTATAAGGACATAAGAGCTTTTCATGATTTTGATGAACTGTCCAAAGATGTGTCTGCTTTTGCCAATTCAGAAGGAGGATTATTAATACTTGGTATAAATGAAGAAAGAATCCGAAAAGGGAGTAAAAATCTGAGAATCTTGCCAAAAGAGGTAACTTGGGGAGAAGAAACATTTTCGAAAGAACAATTGGAGGATAATCTCACTGCAAAGATTCACCCTTGCATCAATGGTCTTAGGATCATTCCAGTTCGTGAAGGAAATAGTTCAAAGAGAGTAATATTTCTTATAGACATCCCTAAGAGTGATAATCCTCCTCACATGGCTTCTGATAACAAATACTACAAGAGACTGAATTTCAAGAAGCAACCTATGGAACATTATGAAATTGCTAACCTATTTATAATTAAATACGCCATGAAAGACAAACTCATTGAGAAGATTTATGAACCATTATCATCAGTTCTTGAAAAACATGCCAAGAAACTTAAAGATTTCATTTGTCCTTCTGAGAATGATGTCGAGGATATATTATCAAGAACCTATTTCAAAATGCAAATGCCTTTTGAATTACTTGAGGGCTTAGACTATTATATTGATGTAATTAGGATTTTTAGGGAGAAAGAGCTACACTCTAGAAGAATAATAGCAGACGCTTTAAACAAATATGTAATACAATGCTTGGAAGTTACTCCACCCCAAGACACTGAATTTCGACCGAATTATAGTGTCTTCAGAAAAAAATCACAGGAATATCGGGATCAATCGGTAATAATTGAATCGCTTCTAAAGGAAAAAGACTTTAAGACTTTTCTTAGTAGCTTTTATAATAGAGATGAACTATGTATAATACGAGTAGATTATTCAATAAACCAGACTAAATATATAAAGGATTTTTCAATAAATGAGTTTGATAATCTTATTTGGAACAAATGCTTGACAGAAGCATCTAAAAACACTGAAATTGTTAAGATGAAGCAACTTGCAAATTCTCTTTATGATAAAGCTTGGGAACTCATTGAAAATATCACAACTAATTAAGAACATGGTTCTTCTTCTAACCCTATCAAATATATAGGGAAAGGTAATAAATGTGGGTATTTTCGACTGCATATTTCAATATCTCTCATAACATTGCTGAATTTAAGTTCTTTAGACATGGTTGTAATATAAATCACAGCGTCAAGTTTGTTATCATAATGCCACATAAGTAGCCTGAAGAAATCTCCATGAACAGCATCAATCAGGCTGAATTCTATTGAAACAACGACTTTATCTTTATACGCGTCCCATCTCCAAGTTGTTTCTGGCAGAATTCGTTTTTCCACCTCCCAACCTCTATTGAGAAATAATTGCTGAATTTTATAATGGTCAACCTCGGTAATTTCAAGCAGAATCTCCCAAAGCTCTGAAATAAGTCCCTTCTTTTCTAGAACTGAACAAGCACCATTATAATCATAATCTTTCCACTTTATCATCATATAGTCATATCACCAAACAAACATAACATCTAAAGATTATCTATTATTTCAGTAATATTAAGCCAAATAATCAAAATTATTCAAAAATGTTACATGAAGTCATTAGATAGGAGAGAAATGGCTACTTTATGTTATTTTTATTTGTGTTTGTTCTTTGCCTGTGATGTTGGTTCCTTTTAGGGTTGAGATCATGGCGAGGACCGTCTTCCGCACCATCTCGGCGACGAACGGCTGAACGGGAACCTCCGCCCCGCCCACGAATATAGAAGTCTTGAGCTCGCGCCTAGCCTTCAACGGCAAGCACAGCTCAGCCTCAGCTCCGCCTTTGATTATGGCTTCAGCGAGCTCCCAACACGAAGCCCTGCCGCACTTGCCGCAGTCCAAGCCGCCCAGCTCCCTTTGAATTTCGATGATTTTCCTGCTTTTCTCGACGAAGGCTACAGCTTTTTCCGCAATGACGGGAAGACCAGCTTTCGTGTCCAATATTTGTTTGTTTATGGGCTGGGTTGAGCAGTAAGCCAACACTTCGCCAACCGCGCCTTCCTTGTACTCGGCGTACTCTTCCTTGTTTCGGACGCACACAATCTTGGCTGCCCTCGCGTCCGTGAGGACGACGAACGAGTGACCCTCAACAACGACGACCTCGGCACCGTTCTCCTCCGCAATCTTAGTCAATGTTTCCAGCGTCGCCGAAGCCCCATTCTTGATTTTCACGGTCAGCTCAATGTCCGAAACCAGCATCACGGGGTTAGCTCCCGCCGCAGAATGTCTCCACGTGTCTTTTCCCTCGGCGTCCATCGAGAACCCGCTTCTGCTGACGTGCTTGACCGTGGAGACCCGCAGCCCCTTCTTCGCGAGCTCGGACACCAAGCCCTCAACAACGGTCGTCTTGCCCGAGTGCTTGTGACCCAAAACAGCCAAAACTGGAACGCAAACTGGCAAACGGCAACACCTCTACACAAGCAAACAATCGGCGAACAAACATAAAAAACACTATGTCGCACAAACACAAAAAACAACTAAAAGTAACCAAAAGCAACAAAAAGAACCCAAAACAAAAAACAAAAAGAAAAGGAAAAAAACGGTCAACCTATAGCCCTATGCGGAACCCCTTGGCGCTTATGCCCCCTCGGCTGCCTTGAACCTTGGGCGCAATGTACATCCACAGCCAGTCAGCGAACTCTTTCGGGTTCTTAGTCTGAATGTAAACCTCTCCGGGACCCGTAACCTCGGTGATGAGCCCCTCGCCGCCCAGAATCGTCGACTTCAAGCCGCCGAACATGCGCACCTGATACTGGCACGTGTCGCTCAAAGCACACAAGTGGAAGTTGTCCACAATCAGCTTCTCGCCCACGCCCAAGTCGTGCCTGTCGATAGCTCCGAAAGTGTTAACGAACAAGTCGCCACTGCCCAGAGTTTTGATCATGAACAGGTTCTGCCCGAACAAACCCTTCGTGAACCCCTGCCACTGAGTGTCCAACTTCACATTCGGCGTCGAAGCAATGTAAGCGGACCTCTGAATAATGTAACCCTTACTCGGACTGATCTCCAAACGCGTAATGTCGCCCAAAGGAGCCGAAACAAACCCGACCTTACCCTCAACGCCACGGGCGATAAAGTCGTTGATGAACAGCGTCTCGCCGCCTAAAACCGAAACCTTAAGCGTGCCCAAAACCCCCGACTGCTCAGCCCTCGTGTGCGTCTTAACCTCAACGTTGCTGCTCATGTACGTCATCGCGCCCGCCTCAGCAGTAATGTAGCCATTGGCTGGCAGCTGAACCTCAAGCAGCGAATACGACGGACTATACTTAATCTCGTACTTAATGGACGCGCCCTGCGGATACACAGGCGGCGGTGGAGGCGGAGGAGGAGGCATCGAAGACGGAGGCAACGGCTGAACCGCAGCTACACTTGCGCCACATATACGACAAAACTTCGCGGCTGCGTCAACTTCTGCACCGCACTTTGGACAAGAAACCACAAACATCACCGACAAACAATACCGCAAATCACTTAATAATCTTTACGAAGACGCAACAGCAAATAGACGTTAACCTAAAACGACCCATAACGGACAATTTCTCCCAAAGCACGCCTACGCGGAAGACTCGGCATCTCCGCGGGTCTCCCAACAGGAACAACGGCGACAGGTCTCAAATTCTCGGGAATCCGCAAAGCAGCTTTCACCATGTCTTCACTGAACGCCCCAACCCAGCACGCGCCTAAACCTAAATCAACCGCAGCCAACAGCAAGTTCTGGACAGCCGCAGCTGAGTCCTGAACGCAGAAGAGGGTTTCTCCCCTGCCTCCGTAACGCTGCTTCGACTTTTCTGGGTCAGCGCACACCACGATGACCACGGGAGCCTTTTCTATGAAGGACTGGTTCAACGCAGCCTCACAAATTCTCCTTTTAGTTTCAGCGTCCCGAACGACGACGAAAAACCACGGCTGAACGTTGCCCGCAGAAGGAGCCAAACGGGCTGCCTCAAGCAACTTCACTATTTCGTCATCTGTAACCGCTTCGTCCGTGAACGCCCGCGTGCTTCGCCTAAGCTTCAGAACCTCAAAAAACTCCAAGCCAACATTCCCCACAAACATTCGAACACGATAAAAAGGAAAAGAAGGCCTATTTTTAGTAAACGGTATAAGGCTCAACAAGCGAATGAATACCCCAAACAACAAAGAAACGGAGCCAAAGAAAGACAATGAAAGCCACGCACAAGCCGACAGTGCTGATTCCATCCCCGCCGCCGCCACCGAAAGAGCGACCAACAGTGTTCGAAACAAGCCTAGGCGACATAGCTGAAGTCCGCTACGTTAACCCATTTGACAAGGCAGAATACGAAAAAACGCTGAAACAAGCCGAAGCCATGGTCGTCTGGGGAACCACGGGCGAAGAACTGCTCAGCAAAGCACCAAAATTAAGAATAGTGTCAAGGATAGGCGTCGGCTACGACTCAATCGACGTCGAAGCGTGCACGAGACACCGAGTCTACGCCACAATCACGCCGGGAGTGGTCTCAAACGCCGTCGCGGAGCTCACAATCGGGCTGATGCTGAGCCTATCGAGAAAGATACCCTTCTGCGACCGATTCGCCCGAACAGAATGGCAAAAAACAGGCTTTTCTCAGCAAACAACGGGAACAGACCTCGCAAGCAAAACACTGGGCATAGTGGGGCTGGGACGCATCGGACGCGAGGTCGCGGCGAGGGCGAAAGCCTTCAAAATGAACCTCGTCTACCACGACAAAGCCAGAAACAGGAAAGCGGAAGAAGAACTCGACATCCAATACGCAGAGTTCGAAAAGCTCCTGAAAGCCTCGGACTTCGTCACAATCCACGTTCCGCTGATGCCCGAAACCAAGCACCTGATAGCTGAAAAAGAACTGAAACAAATGAAGAAGACGGCTTACCTTATAAATACCTCCCGAGGCTCAGTGGTCGACGAAAATGCCCTCTGCAAAGCCCTGGACGAAAACTGGATTGCGGGCGCAGGCTTAGACGTGTTCGAAAAGGAACCTCTGCCGCCCGAAAGCCCGCTGGCAAGTAACGAAAAGGTAATCCTGACTCCTCATGTGGCGACCGCGACATCCGAAACAAGGCACCAAATGGCTCTGTCCGTCGCGGAAAGCATCCGACAAGCCTTAACTGGAAAGGCGCCGACAAACGTCGTCCCAGAACAAAAAGGAAAAGTATTCAAAAAATAAGCAGATTGCAGTTTAGGATTGAGCATATTTTAGACTACTTATGTAGGCTTCCATTTCACTTTTAAACCCAGCAGCCTTCGCTTCTGTTTTTGTGAAGCCTTTGTTTTTAGCTAATTCTGCGATGGCTTTGTGCACGCCTGAGCTATACTGGAAAGCCTTCTTCGGTTTGAAAGCAGCTTGCGATGGGACGCCAATGTTTAATGCTACTTCTCTTAGAACATGCTTTCTCAAGTCATCGTCGGCGCCTTTTATTTTGAAGTCCAATGGAACACTCATGGCGAAGTCCACGAACTCCTCTTTCATGAAGGGGCACACGTAATCTATTCCGAACTGCGACGCGAGCTTGTCCATTTCGTTTTTGTCTTTGTACGCCACGTCGACAAGGTTCTTCATCAGGCTCATCATCGAGTCTTCATTTCCATAACGGGTTTTGTAGATTGAGTATCCGCAAAAGAGCTCGTCCATCCCGTTCGCGGAAACCACGGTCTTCAATCCATGCTTGGAAGCCAACCTGAACACGTAGTGGAAGCACACGCAGTTTTCGAAACGGACGATCCTGTCAAACTCTATACTTTCCAGCACAGTTTTGAGACCATCCTCCAGCTCCTCTAGAGACACCACGTCGCAATGAAGGCTGAGCTCAAGCGACCCCGCGACCTCGGATGCCACCTTGATGTCTGTTTCATCGTTGAAACCAACCGTAAACAACGTGACGTTTTTTCCAGCATCCTTACAGAGCTTGGCAAGAACCGAGCTGTCAACTCCCCCAGAGAAGGCTACCCCAACGTCGTTCAGCTTCAACTCTTCTACTGCTTGTCTGAGCCTTTGTTTCAGACGTTCAGCTAATTCGGGGTCTGTCATCGAGGATTCCTTGTTCAATAACAAAATTTTTCTAGACTATTAAAGGGTTTACGGGCAGTTCCGCACCATGATTGTTTATATAATTCGGAATGCCTATAATTTTATAGCACATGCGAGGCGTGGACAGCATGAGCATCGTTTCTGAAGTTAACTCAGACAGCTGGGAAAAGGAAGTCCTAAAATCCGAAGGCTTGGTCGTCATCGATTTCTGGCACGAACAATGCCCATGGTGCATAAGGCTCGCACCAATCTTTAACGAGGTCGCTGAAGAATACCGAGACAAAGCCAAATTCGCGGCACTGAACGTTTTTTCAAGCCCCGAAAACCAGCACATCGCCCTCCACCTCGGAGTCATGAGCACCCCGACGCTCATTTTCTTCTGCCAAGGCAAACCTTTGGCTGCTGCTGTGGGGTTCCAAACGAAAGACCGCATAAAACAGCTCGTCGAAGACACTTTGAAGAACTACAGGGAATGCGCCAAAAAAAGCACGGAACTAAAAATCACTTAATGACCCTTTTTTCCTCATCTCTGTCTGTTTGAGTTTCAACACGACATATGGTGCGAAAATCTTATTAGCCATCAGCTGTTTTTGTAGTCAACGGCGGGTGAGTGGAAGTCACCTCCACCCGTTCCGCCTAACAAATCCCGGAGTAGGAGGTGAAGAAAGAGTGGACGTCAAAACCGTTAGCTTAACCGCTGTCTTCGCGAGCCTGTACGCTGTTCTCGTCATTTTCTTGGCACCCATATCCTCAGGACCCATCCAGCTCAGAGTAGCAGACTGCCTGCTGCCCCTTGCAGCGTTGTTCGGCTGGCCTATTGTCTGGGGAGCCACGTTGGGGTGCCTAGTCGGCAACGCCGTCGGAGGCATGATAGCCTTCGGATCATTGAACCCATTCGACATTGTCCTCGGTTCAGCCGCCAACCTCGTAGCCACAATCGCGATTTTCGCGTTCAGGAAAAGGAAACTTCTGGGCTGCGTACTCGCATCCCTAATCATAGGAGCCATCGTCGGCGGATACCTGTGGACCTTTGTTCCCCCGCCTGACATCTTCGGAGTGCTGCTTCAGCCTTGGACGGCAATGGTGGTCAGCATCACCCTCAGCAGCTTAGTCGCAATCGCCGTGATCGGCTACGTTCTACTCGTAGCCATAAGCCAACCGAACATCATTGAATCCATAAAATCCATGGGATTGAAAGTCTACGCGTGAGGCTTCATTGAAACTGACATAAAGGTATTGCAGGTCCAAAAATTTTTTTTTACCTTCAAAAAACTATCTGTATTGGATGCTGAGATAATAGAGTTTCACTATTCCTTGCTCAGAGGTAAGAACTCCAAAGCTAACTGTATCGTTATCCATGCTCCATTGGTATACGTCTTTTCCGGGCGTTTGAACATAGTTTTGGACAAAATTGCTGATTGACGATTCGGTGCTGTTCCACTGATCCTCACTCATGTACGTAACGTTGTCCACCATTATCCATACGTCTCCGCCTATCATTGCGGGTTCCACCAAGTTACACCCTTCACCAGTGAATGAATCTTCTATCTTTTCCAGTCTCTCTTCCGCTCCCAGCTGAGGAGTTGGCGTGATCCCTGCGAGTGCGTAATAGGCTTGAGCTGTGTCTGCTCCAGTTGCGACTTTTGTCCCTGTGGCTGCGTCGATGACCCCAATGAAGGCTATCTTCGTGATTACTGCGTCCGCGATTGTTGACTCAATGTACACGGGGATGAAGTAGTAAAGGTGGTTACCTATTGAGTACAATAAAATGTTGCCAAACCTTGGGCTTGTAAGGAGAGTCAACTGCGTACGGACGTAGTCGTCGGTTTCAAGCGCCTGTAACGCTGCGGACGGGCCTATGAACTGCGTTGTGGCATTTGGTATGCTGTAAATATCCATTTGACCTAGTTGGGAACCTCCATAGGCTACGTAGAGCCCTGCAAGGTTTCTGCCTGGCGAAGATTGGAACTCCACAAGCTGGAAGCCCACGAAATACTCTTGATTTCCAACGGTCATCGGGACATAAAGCACTTCAGTTGCGCTAGGTCTTTCGAAGAACTGGGAGCCTGACCTCCAAACGAATGGGTCGTTTACGTGAAACTGGAAGTCGACATCCAGCTGGCCTGATATGTCATGCATGCCTAAGAGGGCTTCTGAGTAACGCAGCTGGGGAATAAGCCAGTCAGGCGGAGTGTTCAGAGACTGGTAGTAATCCCTGTAGAAGTCAACTAGGAACCCATCGGATTCGCCAACGAAGTACCAGTGCATGCTTCCATCTTCAATGTCTACAAGCACGACAGCAAAATTCCTCAGGTATGAGCTTGCTGAAAACCCAGAGTGCATTGGATAGTCAATGTAGACTTGAACAGTATAGTAAACTCGGTTCCCATCACTCACTAAGTACGCAGCTGGATCAACCGTTAACCCGTAGATAAGTACGCTGCTCACCCTTTCAAGGACGTCCCTGTTGAGGAGCATGTTGATGCTTTCCTGAGGCGGCGAAAAAGCGTACCCCAACTGACCCTTCAGCAGGAACCACAGTGTTCTCTGCCACCCTGACAGTGTGTAGTCAGGCGTCCCAGAATATGAAACGTTCTCGATCTCGTTGAACCCCTTGATGTTCGTGTAAACCTCGTTGGAGAAGCCTTCGCCATAATAGATCAGCGGCTCAGACTGGAGCCCGAAAGCTTCAGTGACGGGTACGAACTCGCCGCTGTGGCTGTCGATGACGATGATTTTTGACGCGTGAGTGTATATCAGGTGGGTGCTGATCCAGTCTTCGCTCGGATATACGACGGTGGTTGGGGCTACCCAGTATTCATGACCCCCTACATAGACGATGGTGGAGGAGCTCAAGTCCATCCAGTTGACGCCTATCTGGTTCCTCATCTTCGTGTAGGCGGCAGTCTGATCCCACTGCCTCACAAGGGAAAGGATTTTGGTCGCGTTACCCGTGGGTATGTCCGACAGCGAATACTGCTGTATTTCCTCAATTCCGGCGGACCAGCGAGTTACATCAATTTGTTTTTGGGTCAGCGGATTCCACTCGTACTGAATCCAGTTGTTGTCCCAGTTCAGCCTGAAACCCGCGATGATGCCCACATTGACAATCAGGACGCCTATTATGGCTACGGCAATCGCCATGATGATCATTCTTCTGCGTTTGGCGAATGAGAAGTTTTCGTCAACGCCCACGAACTGGAAGAATATTGACGCAACAGAAAAGGCAACAAGGAGGACGAGGCAAATGACGTAATTGAACAGCGTTGTGACGTCCATAGTCCAGTATGGCGCACCCAAAATAACGCCTGCGACAATGCACGCCGAAATTATGAACAAGTCTCTGGCCCAAACGTTCGTCTTCTGCTTGATAAAATGCTTGATCGTCTTGGCAGTTAATCTGAGGGCAATGACCGCTAACATAGCAGTAGAGACGAGGTACACGAGGCGGTATTGGACCTCCATAGTTGGCATTAACGAAATGAGTTCAGAGGCAGAAGCAGGCTCAAGCGGCATAACAAATATTCTCGGTACCAGGTTCCAGCTACCGACACCCGCTGACGCCATGAAGAATATCGGAGTAACCTTCCCCAAAAAGGGAAAGCCATTTAGAGAAGCAATCACGAAGAAAGCAACCACCCACTTTGTGAACTGCCAAAGCCCCCATACAATCTTACTATTTTTTTTGGAGAAAGTGGGTGAAGATTCCTCGGGTACGCCCCATTTGACTCTTCTTAGCCACCCAAAAGATTCGTAAATGTTGTAAATGTCACTCTGCCCAGGAAGGGGGTTCAAAGTAAATAGAGCAAATACAGCTGCCAAAATAAAAGTGTAATAATGATAGAAGACCGTTTCCAGCCAGTTGATACCAGCTTTCTGACTATACATCCACTGCAAAATCGTCCAGTTAAGCCAAACATAAACTCCACAAAAAATCACAACAAAGACTGCCAATAAAACAAGCCAAATCCATTTTATGGAGTGCCCTCTCCAGTTCCTTTCTAAAGGCCTAGGCTTTCCTCCTCTTGCCTGACTTGCGCCACAGAAACGGCAGTAAAGCATATCATCATCGGTCTCTTTTCCGCAGCTCGGACACTTCATGAATCATTCCCCAAGATAATGGGAATAGTCCTCTATTTAGGTTTAGAGCTTCTGCCAGAAGAGTTTCAAAGTCTACTGTTTTTCTTTGAAGACGAAAATAGTTTCTGTTAACCTACGAATTTATATTCTAACCAAGAAAGAAAATTACAAGGATTTTTTTTCTAACATGATATTGCTTAATAAAGAAAAATTTCTCCATTTTTAAGGCAGGTCTCACCGTAAAAGTTAAGTATTACAATTACATTTTACAAAATACAAATTACACAATACGGACAGGAGGAAAGAAGATGAGCGAGAAAGAAACCGAACCAGAAGAAGACGAGGAATGCGTCACGATGTGTTGCCACGACGGAGGACACCACGTAGTGACCCACGGGATGGGCAAGAAATTCATTGTGACAACGCTTGGGCACGGGCTCGACGGCAGAGAAAACGTCGTGATGACGCGGCTGAACGACGATGACCTAGCTAAGATAGACGCCCTTGTCGAGGTGGAAGTCTTCAAAAGCAGGTCCGAAGCCGCAGCCTTCTTCATTAGAGAAGGCATAAACGCACGCAAAGACCTCTTCGAGAAGGTCATGAAAACCGTTGGCCAAATAAAGGAATTGAAGGAAAAAGCCAAAGAATCACTCGGTAAATCCTAGGAAGCTCAAACCTAAGCAATCGCTGAAAGGCCGTAATCCCTAATTTTTTTTATTGTTTTTTATGGGATTCTAATTCCTACGCACAGGTAAGCCAGTGGGTCAACGTCGTCGGATTCGAAGCCGTGCCCTTCGCCTGACTCGAAGACTATTGCGTCGCCTCTGGAAACTCTGATGTCGCCCTTGTCCGTCAGAACCGTCCCTTTCCCTTGAAAGCAGACGTACAATTCTATGTGGTCGTCGTGGCTGTGGACTCCCTCGTCTTCTTTGGGCTTCAGGTACTTGACGTTAGCGTACAGTATGCCCAAGTAGTCCTCGTCTTTTATGACCTGTTCCAACGGATGCTCATTGTCGTAGATCGAGAAAACCTTCAACCGCCATTCCTCCATTCAATACACAAAATACTATAAACCCCTATTTCCACTTTAGCATTTCGCGAAAATCGGGATGAGGCTTAAACTGTCTCTTAACCTTCTCAATGGGCAATCCAACAACCTCAATTTTGTTTAGGTCTGCGACGCCCACGCCCCAATCATTCAGGTGGTACAAGTAGCCGATGTCCATCGGATCGAATCCCATAACAGCGCTCATCACAGCGTCAAGGGAAACTGGAAAAACGCTGGCAGCTGCTACCCTCAAGTCGACTGGGTCACCGCTAACGGGTCCTCTTCCTTCCATGCCTTGGAACCCGTCTACAACGCCGAGGTTAGGCATAACCGTCTTCGCTAAAGCTGCTAAGTAAAGGTTCATGGCTTTCGTTCCCTGATGGATTTTCCATTTTTCGTGCGAGTATGCGCCTCCGACTAGGCTGCCTACGACGATGTTTTTTATCGTGAGAGTCGCGATGACGTAGTCGTGGGTTTTTGGCATGGCAACCGATATTCGGTAGTCGCTTTCAACAACCGTTTTCGACACATTGAACCTTGTTGACTTTTGTTGAATCCCCGAAGCCTCGACTTCAACGGTGTCATCTTCGTTTAGGTCCAGAAATTCGATGTTGTATTGTCTTTGCAGTTTGAGGAAATCGAAGTTGACCAAAGCATTTTTCAAGCTCGAAAAGGAAGGTCCTTCTCCGACCACTATTTTCCCCGAATAGTATTTACTAACTATGTCCAGAACTGCCCGAACAGCGTCAACATGGGTGGCAGCCAACTGGTTGCTGGTTGAAACAAAGTTGGGTTTGATGAGAATCCTCTTTTTCCCTTTCAAACCTTCTTCGATCTGGTTTTCGACAAGTTTCAAGGCTTCGAATACGCCGTCATAATGGCTTTTCGATTCAGCCAAGGCTACGTTAGGCTTCGCGGAATTCGGGCATACGGAATTTCTATTCAACCTTTACCCCTTTGAGCCTTCTTCTCCTTCAACCAGTTCTGGTAGTCCTGCTCAATCGGTTCAGCCCATTTCGTGTCGATCTCGCCCGGCGTGTACCGACCTTCCATCAGCCGCTGTTTGCCAAAAGTGTCCCTCATCCCGATGTCCTCGGAAATCTCGACTACCTTCTGTGCAAGATGCGGGGGGACGAAGACGACGCCTGTCACGGTTCCCAGAACAACGTCTCCGGGCAACACTGTCGCTTGACCGATGCGGATTGGCACGTTGATGCCGACCAAGGTTGATTCTTCAATCGCCGTGGGATCTATTCCGCGGCAAAAGATCACGATGTCAGGCAGCTCCAGTATGCCCTGGAAGTCTCGGACTCCGCCGTCGATGACCGCTCCAGCTTTGGTGTGCGCACGCAGCGAAGTGGACAAATTGTCTCCCACGAAGGTCCCGTTTTTGACTTTGCCAAACATGTCGACGACCATGACGTCTCCGGGTTGAATTGTGTCTATGACCCATGAGTTTTGACCGCCCTTCCGTCCCTCAGCTTTCCCCGCTTCCTCAACAAGGTCGTTCAAGTCAGGTCTCTTGGGCACCATCACCGCCGTGACCGCTCTGCCGACAAGCGTGCGTTCGGGGTGCGAGCGGAACCAGTTTCCTTCGAACTGGTTGTTGTAGCCGTTTCCCCGCATCACGCCCCAAGCCTGCTCGGTGGTGACGTTTTTCATGCGTTCAACAAGGTCGTCTGGCACGTGTGGTCTCCCGTCTGGAAATCTGTCGAAGGGGTTCAGACGGGTCAGCTCAATTATTGATTCACGCGAGTTTAGAATCCGCACGATTCTTCCTCCAGAACCCAAACGCAAATCACTAGGCTGCTACTGATATATAAAACGAACGACACTTTACATGAATTGTTCGAGCTTGGTCAGCCCGATTATTTTGTCGAACTCCAAGCCTAAAGCGTCCAAAATCTGGTCGAAAGTCGACTGAAGGTAAGCCACGTACTTATCGGTGTCTATCTCTCGGTCAAGTGCCAGCTCAACGGGTTTAACGTGCGGGTCCCTCGCGACCTTAACGAACCTTATGAGGTCGCCAGCGTTGATTTCGATACCTTTTTCTTTAAGCTGCACCGCGGCTTTAACATGTTGAGGCGTCGTTTTCGTGTAGGCTTTGGGGATTTTGCCGAGGACAATTTCGAAGGCTAGGTCGTTCAGGCTTTTCCATTCCCTCCGTTTAATAATGTTGTAGCACTCTCGAACTATCTTCTCAACGTCCTTCTTTGTGGCTTCGAAATCGTCGGGCGTCTTGACCTTGCTGAGAAGATTCTCCATCTCGTCAAAATAGTTCTTAATCAAGTGCGGAATGTGCCGTTTCTTTCCCGTTAATCCCTTAACGTCCACGCTTCCGTCCTCGTAGATGCCGAGGTAATTCTTTTTCCGAGAACTCAAAACGGCGTAGCGGTAAAACTTGTCGACCTCCATCTCCATGCCCAAAGTCTTCTCCGACCAGCTCGTCAAGGTTTTAACCTGCTCAGGCGAAGGATTCTTCAGAAAAATGCTGTCCGTGTCCCCGTAAAGCACTTGGATTCCGAGTTCACCAGCTTTCTCAATGGTCTGCGTAATGACGTTTCTTCCAATCGCCGCGGTCGCTTCAGCCACGGGTGGACAGTAAAGGTCGAAGCTGTCCGCCCCGAAAACCCCGTATGAAGCGTTAAGAATAACTTTCAACGCGCTCTGGGTGACGTTGTACCAGTTTCTCTGGGCTCTCGTGAGCGATTTGTCCTTTGCCTTAGGCTTGTACCAGTCGACCCTCAGGTCTCTCAGAGAACCTATCAATGCGCTTTCCAAGGCTCTGTGTTTCTTGCAGACCCAGTGAGGCGTTCCGGGAACCTTGTTTTCCTTGCACTCCTCGTGGCGGCACCGTACCGTCTGGTAGCCCAGGTTGTGAACCTTGATGATCGAGGGGTACAGGCTTTGGAAGTCCATCACGGCGACGTTAAAGTGGACTCCGGGGACGGGTTGAACGACGATGGCGCCCATGTACTTCTTGCCCTTGATTATGGCTTTTGTGGCGGTTGTGCCCTTCACGGATAAGATGTCTTCTGGGTTCGGAATCAACATGCCGCTTTTGCGGTGCTCGTACTGCATGAAACTCCTGATCCACCGCGAAACCCCCTGGCGGCTGACGTCCTCCATCGGCATGCGGCTTATCCTTGTCAGGACGAGGATGAGCTTCATGACCAAATCGTCTTCGTACGCGGTGAGATCCAAAGTCAGCTCAGCGTCGTTAAGGCAGTACTTCGCCAGCTCATCGTATGAAAGGTCGCCGATTAGCTTCGAAAAATGGATTTTGGACCTTCCGAGAATGGCTTGGGAAACCTCGTCAAGCGTTATATTGCGGTACTTTTGGCTGAAGGCGTAAATCTGGATTGAACGGTTGAAGAAGAACTTGTAAAGGTCGATGTGGACGCCCCGTTTAAGAAGGTAGACTTTTCGCCCAGCCTCTATGGTAATCTCGTCTCTCCTCATCCCAGTCTTTTCCGCCCTGTGATACAGGTATTGAAGGTCAAAATCGTCCCCGTTAAAGGTTAAAACAAAAGGATACTCATCTATAGCTCTAAACACGGCGGAGTAAAGGTCCCGTTCCGAATTATAGAATTCAACACTAACGTCAGGCGGAAGCTTCACATCGTGCTCTTCAGCCCTTTTCTCGTCCCGCCTAAGAATCATGACCCTTTTCTTGCCGTCTGAATCCGCTAGGGAAACACAAATTACGGGGTAAGGTGTCTCCTCGGAGTCTGGGACCCTCGTCGGAATCGGCGAATACACCTCGATGTCGAGGGCGACCCTTCTCATCGTTGGCGCAGGGTACTCGAGGAGCCTTGTCCATGTTTCCAGATAGGGCATGAGGTCTTCCGTTTCTTCTTTGAAGTGCGTTTCCAGAATCTTTTGAACCGAATCCTCGGCTTGCTTGTTCACGACGGGCACGAGCTCGCCGTTTTCGATCTTGTACACCATGCCTGGAGAAATCTTTTCGTCGTTGATGTAGCACTGGTAATACTTTATCGCGGCTTCCCAAACCTTGGGTTGCTTTTCTGAACCGAAAATTCTGGGGTAATCCTCCGGGATTATGTCTCTGATGCACCCAAATGGTCGCCCGCCGATCGCCAGTGGGTCTTTCGCGACGATTTTTGTGACGACCACTTTTTCGTCAGCGAGCGCATCGTACTTGGTCTCGGTTTCGAAGTGGTCGAACCCCGGATGGTTAACTAGGCGGTTGATTTTCTGCAGTTCCTCAGGCGGAATATTCGAGTAGCAGTACGGCTTGTGTCCCCGCGTATCGTACCAAAGGTAAACGCGTTGAGAACGGGGTTCGTAGAGCTTCAGGCAGGCTTTCCTTGCGTCGCCGTCGTACGTTGCGGAAACCAAATAAGACGGCGGAAGGTTGTGCGGAACAAGCTCACCGACATAGACTGGTTCCTCATAGCTTTCGTTTTCTTCTGAAACTTGCTGAACTTGAATATTGTTATTGGGAGTTTCCGATGGACTTTCTTGGTGCTCGCTGGCTTTTTTTTCTTTTTTCGGTTTCTCCATGTAAGTGTCTAGTAAGTTTAACGCCATTCGGTTCAAGTCCATCGGACAAATTTGACAACTAATATGCGCCTACGGATTTAAGACTTCTTTCAGCTGACAGGTGTCCATTGGGTTAGGTTTTTAAGAATCATGAACGAAAGACATGCTCATTAACCGTCTGAACATGGAAGGTTTGATTGTGCCTTTTCACTTCGACGTCCAGCAGGGTTTAGAATGGCTTCAACAGTTCGACCAATGGCTTAAAGACGTTGCCCAGACTTACGGATACTTCGGCGTTTTTTTGGTGAGCCTCATTGGCTCATCGTCAGTCATCATCCCAGTACCCTACACCGTGATTATCTTCTCGTTGGGGATGCAGAAGGACCTGTTTAACCCTTTTTTCTTAGCCGTCTCGGGAGGAATAGGTTCAGCCTTGGGCGAGTTCGTTGGCTATTTCTTGGGGTATTTTGGCAGGACCGTCATCGGCGAAAAACAAAAGAAAAAAATGAATTACATCCTAAAATTGTTCAACAAGTACGGAGCGGTCTCAATTTTTGCTTTCGCCTTGACCCCGCTTCCCGACGACCTCCTCTTCATTCCGCTCGGAATAATGAGGTACAACTTCGTTAAAGCATTCGTTCCGTGCATCCTCGGAAAGATGCTCATGTGCCTCATCGTCGCGTACGGTGGCTACCTGTCTATTGACGCCATAGAAGCCTTGTTTGGCGGAGAAGGGGGACCACTGACAATCGTTGCATCAGCAGTCCTCATGGCAATCGTCATAATAGCCATGTTCAAGATTGACTGGGAAAAAGTATTCCCGCTTGAAGAAAAAGACAAGAAAGAACCAAAAAAGGAACAACAATAAAAACAGACCGTAAATTGGCTTGATTATGCAAGGAAAGTTTGACATCGGCAGGGAAGCACTGAAGTGGATTGCGGTAACGACGATGACGGTGGACCATGTTGGAGCCATCTTTTACCCGAACTACGTGTTTCTCCGAATAATCGGGCGAATATCGTTTCCTCTGTTCAGTTACCTCGCAGCGTTAGGGACTGAGACCACCCAGAACACAAAAAAATACTTCGTCAGGCTCCTACTTTTTGGGTTCGTGTCACAGGTCCCGTTTTTTCTGGCAATAGGCTCCGGGATTTTGGAGCACCTTAACATTTTCTTCACCTTGTCCTTCGGCGTCTTGTTCATATTTTTTCTCGAAAAGAAATCCTCGTGGTTCGTGCTTCCTATTTTGGTTTCTTTCCTGAACTTCGACTACGGCGTCTACGGCATTCTGCTGATAGGCTTAATGCACATACTCAGAAAAAACAAAGAAACAGGAATCGCCGCAGTTGTGCTGCTTAACCTTTTATTCTTGTTTCAATGGTCGCTCCAGATATTCTCGCTTTTGGCTCTCCCAATCATCCTTCTTCACAATTCTGGCAACTTAAAGAAAACCAAAGAAACCAAGGGCGAAACCGCATATCCAGCGTGGAGAAAATATTTCTTTTACGTTTATTACCCGCTTCACTTGACTTTGTTTTATCTAATCAAGCTTTACTATTTCCATTAACAAAAAAACCTTAATTGCTGTCCTAAATGTTACCAAAATTTTCTTTGAGTGTTAGAAAAGAAGTCATATAAGCTCGTTGGCTTCAATAGGAAATGTAACTTTATACTATATTGCGGTTGTTTCACGATGAAGGTAATAGCTGACTTCCACATTCACAGCAAATACAGCAGGGCAACAAGCGAACAGATGGACGTAGACGAAATCGTCCGCTACGCGCCTGTCAAGGGCTTAAACCTAGTTGGGACTGGAGACTTCACGCACGTACAGTGGCTCAAGGAACTAAAGGAAAACTTGGTCAAAGACGAGGAAACAAGCCTTTACAAGCCAACAA
Source organism: uncultured Candidatus Bathyarchaeia archaeon (assembly GCA_964600125.1). Lineage (GTDB taxonomy): Archaea > Thermoproteota > Bathyarchaeia > Bathyarchaeales > DTEX01 > JAGTRI01. Next base: position 398 of record CAZRIK010000030.1, on the reverse strand, counting down.
AGGCGCCCAATTCTTCCCTGAGGTTCATGGTCACAGGCGAAGCTGCCACGTTCTTTCCCTTCAAAGATGAGACGAAAAAGATTCATCACCTAATCTTGACGCCCAGCCTCGAAACTGCAACCCAAATCAACGATCGGCTTTCCCGCTACGGCAGCCTAGTTGTTGATGGTAGACCAGCTCTAAACATGACGGCAGCTGCGCTTGTTGAGGAAGTGATGGAAGCATCGCGAGAAAACATCGTAATCCCAGCGCACATCTGGACGCCGTGGTTCAGCCTCTTCGGAGACCTCAGCGGCTTCGACAGGATAGAGGACTGCTATCAGGACACAATAAAGCACATTTTTGCCGTGGAAACTGGTCTTTCGTCCGACCCGCCCATGAACTGGCGGCTAAGCGCG
>CAZRIK010000029.1:0-19763 GCA_964600125.1 uncultured Candidatus Bathyarchaeia archaeon | reverse complement strand
CTGCGCGTTCTTTTTGCAGGCAAACTCTACAACGAAAACTGTTCCGTACTGCCTGCATAGGTGACCAATTTGTTTGAGGCTTTTCACGGCTTGGTTCCATACGTCATCGTATGGGGCTTCCAGTTTTGGTCCTTGAAACGCCCATCCTGCTTGGATGATGTTGCAGTTTAGCTCGTTAGCAAGGTCCATGCACTCAGCCATGTAGGTAAATGCCCTTTTTCGGACGTTCAGACTGGGGGAAGCAAGGTAAAGACCGTGTGTAACATTCATGTGCCTCGTGCCTATTGCTGCCACTTTCACGCCAGTTTTTTGTAACGATTCTTTTATTGGGTCAGCCTTCAGTTTGGATGGCCATTCCTTGAAGTTGAGTTCAATTGCCTGATAACCTAGGACCGAGGCTTTCTCGATAATTCGTTGATATGGCAAACCAGAATTTTCGTACATGACTGTGCTGAAACCCAACAACAAACTTGGCACATCTTTTTTGATTGTGTAACCTATCTTTAGTAACTGTGTATTAAATTTGATTTTAGGATATAAAAAGAAGGGGTCTAAAAGTAATATGTACTTTTTATGACCCGATTTGAATATTGGCCAGTTTTTGGGGTTAAATCATTTTTTTGACTTCGTCCAACCATGGGTACAGTTTCTTGAGTCTCTGCATTGCCTCTGCCACTTTTTCTTGAGGATACTCGTAGGGCAGAAGTTTGCCGCTTAAGTAGTCTCCGTAGGCTTGCATGTCGAAATACCCGTGTCCGCACAGCAGAAACAGAATGGTCTTCTTTTCTCCGGTCTTCTTGCACCTCAAAGCCTCGTCGATGGCTCCCTTGATTGCGTGAGCAGGTTCAGGAGCCGGGATTATGCCTTCGCTTTGTATGAAGATTTTAGCCGCGTCGAACACCTCTACTTGGTTATAGGCCCGTGTCTCCATCTTCTTTTCCGAGACCAGTCGACTAATTGTTGGGGCGATTCCGTGGTAGCGTAAGCCTCCTGCGTGAATTGGGGCAGGAATGAAATCGTGTCCGATAGTGTGCATTGGGACCAAAGGCGTAAGCCTCGCGGTGTCTCCGTGGTCATACGTGTATTCTCCTTTCGTGACTTTTGGGCAAGCCGTGGCTTCTGTTGCAATGAACTTGACGTCTTTTGGCGCTTTTCCTGTGACTTTGTCGTAGTAGAATGGCCAGAAGAGCCCTGAGAAGCTGCTTCCGCCGCCTATGCAGCCGAATATTGTGTCCGGGTAATCGTCCACTAATTCAAATTGCTTCTTGGTCTCCAAACCGATAACCGTCTGGTGCATGAGGACATGGTTGAAAACGCTGCCTATGCCGTACTTGACGCCTTCGTTTTTAAGGGCGTCCTCGACAGCTTCGCTTATGGCGATTCCTAAGCTTCCAGGACTGTTCGGATCCTCTTCAAGGATTTTTCTCCCGCTTTCTGTCTTGTCGCTCGGGCTCGCGTAGACGTTTGCTCCGTAGGTTTCCATCATAATTCTCCGATACGGCTTTTGGTCGTAGCTGACTTTCACCATGTAGACCGTGCACTTTATTCCATACATCATGCAACCGAAGGCTAAGGCAGAACCCCACTGTCCAGCACCAGTCTCGGTGGACATGCGTTCCGTTCCTTCCTTCATGTTGTAGTAGGCTTGAGGGACAGCAGTGTTCGGTTTGTGGCTTCCAGCTGGACTGACTCCTTCGTACTTGTAGTAGATTTTCGCAGGCGTCTTCAAAGCCCTCTCAAGTCCCAAAGCCCTGAAAACAGGCGTGGGTCTCCACATATTATAGACGTCTCTCACTTCGTCTGGAATGTCAATGAACCTGTCCCCGCTCATTTCTTGACCGAGAATCGCTTTCGGGAAAATCAGGGGAACAATTCCTGGTCCAGGCGCCTTCTTGTCCGGCTCTATGGTCGGTGGTAGAGGTTTTGGTAGGTCAGGAAGAATGCTGTACCATTGTTTGGGCAGTTCTTCTTCGTCTAGCAATATTTTTCTTTTCTGCACTTTTTGTTCACCATTGTTTTATCTGTTATGAACCTTTTGCACACATCCGTCATATTTAAAGCTTATGAGTACACTTGTGTACATTATAAAAACAGCCTTTACAGGAACCTTGAATAAAAAATTCATCTAATCAAACAAAATATTCAGTGCATATTTGAAAAAAATTCTAAGCAGTCCAGAGACCAACTTAAACTAATGAGTAAATAGTCTGAAAAAGCTGAGTAACCGTGCCTTAAAACGGTGCAATTTTCACAAACTACGGGTTGTGCCCCAAAACAACAGAATTCTTGCGCCGCAAAACAGAACAGGTTTAAGACAGTACTGAATGTTAGACAAAATTGAAATTCGGATGTTACACAAATCAGACCAGTCAGAACACGGTTTATTGATGCCAAAATGGTTCAGATGCTCGTATAAACCATAAAAAAGCCAAAAAATGGGGTCATACTTTAAATCTCTCGACTTTAACAGATATTGAAGAGGGAAAAACTTTGAGCGAAAGAAGAGACGTTTACGGGAAAGCCAAAGAAGAAATGCGGCTTTCAGAAAAGGTTACGACTAAGGTTCCAGGGTTCAAAGGCTACAAGGAGAAGGAACTCCGCAGAGAATCCGACAGGCTCATCAGAGACAGCATCACCCAGCGGATAAGCAAGGCGCGGAGCAACATGAAAGAGGTTTTTCAGGCACTGTCAGACCAGAAGCTCCAAGAAGTCATGGTCAAGATGGACAGGCTCATCATGGGCTTCGACAGGGTCATGGAGAAGGTGAACCACGCCTCGTACGGTTATGCAGGATTCTTCAACGTCGTCAAAATCGATGAAGAAAAACTGGACAAGATGATTGCCTTCGACAACGGGCTGGTCGGTTACGCTGACACGGTGTCTGAGCAAGCCAAAGCCTTCAAGAAGGAGGCATTAGAAGGCAAGTTCGAAGACACCATGGAACAAATCAAAAAAATAGGCGAGTCGCTCGGCTCGCTGGAAGAACTGTTTGACTCAAGAAAACAGGCAATTTTGGAGGGATAAACGGTATGGCTCAAGTCATAGAATGGAAGAATCCAAGTTCAGACGACGTTGTCTGGAGGTACCCCGACGAAAACATAACGTGGGGTGCCCAGCTAATCATCCACGAGTACGAGGCAGCCGTCTTCTTCAGGGACGGAAAAGCATACGACGTCATGGGGGCGGGAAGGCACACGCTCACGACCCTTAACCTTCCGCTGCTGACAGGCATTCTGTCCCGCATAGCTGGATACAGGGAGACGCCGTTCAAGGCTGCGGTCATCTTCATTTCGACGAGGAACGTCGCTGGAAAATTCGGGATGAAGGCGCAGACGACGGAGCTTGCCCCGCTGCAGCTGTTCGGAAGCTTCTGGTTTAAGGTCGAGAACCCGCAACTCTTCGTAATGGAGGTCGTGGGAGGCAAGAGTGCTTACACAACCAGCGAGGTCGACAGCTACATCAGAGGCTTCGTAAACGAAAGGGTAATCGACGAAATCTCGAAATACGACCTAGCATCCGTGTTCACCAAGCTAGACGAAACCTCGATGGCGGTCAAAACCGCGATCTTGGATGCTTTTAGGCGCATTGGACTAGACCTTGTGGACCTCAGGTTCGAAGGCGTGGACACATCTCCCGAATACCGCGAAAGGCTGTTCTGGCTAAAATCCACGAGAATGGCGCCCGAAACCGTTCTGAGAATGGAAACGGTGAAAGAAGCAGCCAAAGAGCTAGGCAAATCGGGGGGAGCAGGACTGGGAACAGGGATGGTGCTCATCCCGCAGATCATGCAGCCCACGGGGGCAGAAGCTGTTCCGTCAGTTGCTGTCATGTTGTGCCCCAGCTGCAACGCTCGAATCCCAGCAACGTCGAAGTTCTGCCTCGAATGCGGAGCTAAACTGGAAAGGCAAACAACCGTGACAAGGAACTGCCCGAAATGCGGAAAATCGATTCCGACAACTTCCAAGTTCTGTCCTGAATGCGGAGAAAAATTCGCATAGTCCTCAGAGAAGAAACTGAAGCAGCAGCATTCGAACAACGGCAGGCACTGTTACTGGCGGGATTGACGGAAGATGGCTAAAGGACCACTGAAATATCTCGGCTACGCCGCTTCTGCCGTCCTCATTTTTTTGGCAATCGTTTTCATAATGTCCACGAACCTCGGGATAACATACTTTTTCGAGGGGCTCGTTTTCCTCGGCGTCGCAATCATGATCATAATCTTTTCGAGAGAAAAGAAGCCGATAGAAATCAAGCAGACCCTGACGGTCACAGGACCCGTGGCTGTGAAAGAGGTTCGTTGCCCAACATGTAACGCGGTTGTGGACCCGACCAAAGTCGAAGTGATTCTCGGAAAGCCGTACGTCACCTGCAGCTACTGTAAAAGCAAGATTGAGCTGACAGAGGAGCCGACATGGTAACAAAGACACGGTTCCTTGCTCTTATCTTCGTTCTTCTCTTTGCGCTTGTTCTTTTTGCTCCTTCACATTTGTGTCTAGCCCAAGAAGTGGCATACAACATCGACCAGGAATGGGTCCAAATCACCATCAACAAGGACCGCTCGATATACATCCTGTACAACATCACGATAACCTACATAGGCGGCTCCTCCCAAGGAATCGTAACCGTTGGATTGCCCCAGGGAGGATTCCAGATAATTTCAGTTGAGGACATTTGGGGAACCAGCCTCACCTACGAAGACATATCATACGGCGACTACTACGCCATCGACGTGACCCTGAGGTCCCCAGTGTACCTGTACCAGCCCGAAACCTTCACGGTGTACGCTTTGGTCCCAGAGATGCTTTACCAAGACGAGATGAACACGGGGTACTGGGGGATGCAGTTTTACCCTACGACTTTCCCCACAGCTTCCGGACTGATTGACAGTGTCCGCGTGGCGATTGTTCTTCCGAGCGGCGTCACCAGCGACGAGGCGAGGTACATAACGGGGACGCCGTTCGACAGCGTCGACACGGACAGCGACGGTAACCTCGTCGTCTACTGGGAAAGAACCAATTGGCAGGCATGGCAGGAATTCACGGTTGGAGTTTCGTTCCCTGAACGGTACATAACCCTTCCGGGACCCGACTTAGTGGCTTACGTTGCGTTTGGGGTAGCGGTCGTGGCGGTAGTCGGCGTCATACTGATCGTTCTCCCGAGGGTCAAGAAGCTCGCTTACGAAAGACCGCGAATAGCCATCGAGGCTCTTGGCGCAGCGCGGAACCTTACAGCCGTCGAAGCAGCAGTCGTCCTCGGCCAGAAGCCCGTCCGCGTCCTCACCATGGTCCTATTCGGGTTAATCCACAAACGGGTCGTCATGGTCACTGAGGCTGAACCCGCTATCAAGATTCAGAGGCTGCAGAGCGACGTTGAGGCTCCTCCCGACCTACGGTACTACGAAATCGAATATTTGGCCGCCTTAAAGCCAGAAGGAAGCCTCGACGAATTAAAGCTCGCACAAGCCTATCTGGACCTGAGGGACAACGTTGACATGAAGATGCGGGGCTACTCGAGGAACGACACGGTAAACTATTATCAATCCGTGGTCACCAAGGCTTGGGGCCAAGTCACTCAGGCTGGCACGCCCGAACTGAAGGGGGACGCAATAGACCAGAACATCGACTGGCTCCTCGCCGACGACAAGTTTAATGAGAAGTTCAAGGACGCCTTTCCATCAAACATCGTCATCGTTCCCAGCCCCGGATGGTGGTGGTACTGGCACGGTCCCCATTCCCCGTCTGGTCAAGTAACGGTTCCATCCAAGACTCCGACCCAGTCTGTTCCCATTCCTGGGCAGGACTTCGCCAACAACGTCGTCAAGGGTTTGGAGGCGTCGTCGAACAACATGGTGAAGAACGTCCAAGCCTTCACGAACCGCATAGTTCAGGCTCCCGCATCAGTGAGCCAAAGTTCAGTCAGGAGCCGACCGAGCTGCGTCTGCGCCTGCGCCCACTGCGCGTGCGCCTGTGCCTGCGTGAGTTGTGCGTGCGCTTGTGCACATGGAGGTGCGAGGTAGTTGAGTAGACTAGGCAGGATTTTGGGTTCGAAACGGAAGGTTTCTCTGCATCACCTTAGGGTCAAGGACGGCGACTATCAGGGGCTTCGTCTCCACCTCCGCTTAGAGGAGGACGGTGACGGCGTACTCATCATCAACGGGTCCCGAGTCCTTTTCCTCAACCGCACGGCAGCGGAGTACGTTCACTCCTTCATCGAGAACGAGTCCGAAGAGGAAGCGGTCAGGAAAGCCAGAAGACGGTACAAGGTTGACGCTGAAACCGCGCTCAAGGATTACCAAGACGTCCTTTTCATCGTTAATACTTTCGCGAAGACGCCTGACGTGTGCCCAGTTTCCTACCTCGGCGTCGACAAGATGGAACCCTTCCAAGAGGAGCTAAGCGCACCCTACAGGATGGACTTAGCCATCACCTACCGCTGCAACAACAGGTGCCTCCACTGCTACGCGGGAGGACCAAGAGAAACCAAGGAGCTGACGACCGAAGAATGGCACAAAGTGATGCACAAGCTTCTGAAGCTCGGCATACCACACGTCGTTTTCACGGGCGGCGAACCGACCATGCGAGACGACCTCCCTAAGCTCGTCGCCTACACCCAAGAAATCGGGTTAGTCAGCGGGCTCGTCACGAACGGTCGCAGGCTCAGGGATGAATCCTATTTCAATTCTCTCGTCGACGCGGGCTTGGACCACGTTCAAGTAACAATCGAGTCCTACGACCCGAAGGTTCACGACAAGATCACGGGAGTCGAGGGAAGCTGGGAAGAAACAGTTCAAGGGCTAAAAAATGCCATCGCCTCGCCGATTTACACGCTCAGCAACACGACTCTGAACAAGTACAACGTCCGAGACATCTTGAAGACGATTGACTTCCTCAGCAGCCTCGGGCTTAAACAGTTCGCCTGCAACAGCCTCATCTATTCTGGGAAGGCTCCAGAAGTCGCGAAACAGTTCGCCCTAGACGAAGCTTCGCTGGAGCCCATATTGACAAAAATCAGGGACCACGCCAGACATCTGGGCATGGAGTTCACGTGGTACACGCCGACGGAGTACTGCGTCCTCAGCCCACTTCAGCTCGAACTGGGGATAAAGAGCTGCAGCGCCTGCCGCATAAGCATGTGCATCGAACCCGACGGAACCGTTATTCCGTGCCAAAGCTACTTTTCGCCGCTGGGCAACATACTGAAGGACAACTGGAAGAAGATTTGGAAGAATCCGCTGTGCGTCGACATCAGAGCGCGAAAGTACGCTCCCGAAAAATGCAACGGGTGCCCAACCCTCAACGTTTGCGGAGGAGGCTGCCCCCTCAAAAAGGAACAAACCCAATACGTCTGCAGCAGCTAAAAACATTAGTTACTCAAATAATCGATCTTCGTTTTCCACGATGACGCTTACAAGATTATATTTCATGTTGTTACAGATTGACTTGTGCTGAACGTTCGAACCGATAATATAGAAATTTATATAAGAAAGAATTGAATAAAGTGATAGTGACCGTTATGAAACCATTAAAAGTAGTCATGATCGTCCTAATTGCTGCCTTGATAACATCTGTCTATATCAATTTCTCACAGTATTTTGTTATCCAACAGATGAACCTAGACATTGACAGCCTGAACCAAATTTATCATAATTTGAACCAAAGCTACAACGATTTGAATCAAAGCTTCTTGGCAATAAACCAGATCTATAGCCAACTGATTGATGACATAAATCATTACAAAGATGCAACAAACCAAAATTCGACGTTTCGAACGCCAATTTCGAAATCTCAAGCAATCAAAATTGCTTTAGCCATTAGCGGATGGAACGCAACCTTCTTAAGAGGGAAAACGGTCGATGCAACCCTGCAATACATGATTATAACTAAAGTCGGGTTAGGGGAATCGTGGCGCATAAGCGATGTTGTGGAACCGGCTGAAAGTTACTCTCCTGTTCAAAATGGAGCAATAACATATCGGTACGTTTGGAACGTATTCTTTTCATCTCCAGAACCTAATATTGTTATGCAAACAGGTAGTCTCATTGACGCATCATCTGGAGAAATATTGTGCATAATGATTGGACCATATGATTTTGACTTTTAGAACATTCCTCCTACACATCTATTCCATGAACATTATAGACTTCGAGGTCAACGACGCCTTTGCCTGACCATTTGTCACGCGTTGTTCCCTGTTTTGTGAAGCCGTTCTTTTCTAGGACTCTTTTCGAGTACTTGTTTTGCAGCATGACTTCGGCTTGGATTCTTTCCACTCCGACCTCGTCGAGAAGGTAGTTCACGAGGATTCTCACCGCTTCGGTGGCTATGCCCCTGTTCCAGAACCGCTCGTTCAGGAAGTAGCCTATGGTGACCGTGTTCGCCCTCCTCTTGACGTTGAAGACCTCCATGACTCCGACTATTTTAGCAACGTCCGTTTTTTGGCTTATCCCCCATTTGGCTCTTTTCTGCTTCATGTAGTCCCTTTTGAAGTGCGAGACCATCTTGCGGACAACCTCAACGTTCTTTTTGGGAATGATGCCGCAGAAAGCAAAAACGTCCTCGTTGCTGTAGATTTCGAACAAATCCTTCAAATCGTCTTCCGTTACCTTCCTGAGAACAATAACGTCCGACTCCAAAACTGGGAACTGGGCAAACAATATGCTGAAACTCGTTCTTAATCCCTCACACCCCAAAAATTGGTAAAACAGTATGTATTTTTTAAACTGCGCAACCCAGAAACCAACCACAAATCTGGTCAAATTATTCTAAAACCACGAAACAAACATGCCACAAAACAGTTTAATTTACATAAACCCTAGTAATGTTACACAAAATTGAAAATCGGATGTCACACAAATCAGACGGGTCTTCTGAAAACAGCAGTTGTTGTTCAAACAAAAAAATCTATTGTTGAACAAATCAGACAGGTCTCTGGTAGATGGTCAGATAATCGGACGAGACTATATATAGACCCCCCTCTGCAAGGACTCTGTATTGTCACTCAAACGGAAAATCCTATTGTCACGCAAAACAGACGTTGGCTTTTTTTAGGTGTACCAGCCTTCCTCGAGTCCAACATTGAGCATCGTCAAATAGTTTTCTAACGGAACATAATTGGCAACTGTGTTCCCGCTTCCCAGACAGTATCCGCCGCCGGGTTTGCACGCCTTCAGGACGTTGCTTGTGTATTCTCGAACTTCGTTTGCGCTGCGTCCAGCCAGCACGTCCATGTAGACGCCTCCGATGAGCGCAATCCGATGCCCGTAGAGTCTCTTGGCTTCGGCGATGGGAAGGTAGGTGTCCTCGAACGAGTGCTTGGCGTCCACTTTAACGTCGTCGATGATGTCGTCCATGACAACCTCAAGGTCGCCGCACGAATGCAAAACGTAAAACGAGCCTCTGGAATGCGACATCTCAGCCATTTCCTCGTGAACAGGAAAGACCCACCGCCTCATCATCGCAGGCGAAATCATGAGCCCGTTCTTGTAGCCCCAATCGTCGGAGCCCCAGAAAGCCACGATTTTTCTGCTCGTGCTAGCGGCAAGCTTGAAACGGGCATTGTTAATCTCTGTAGCTTTTTTGAACATGGCGTCGACGAGGTCAGGCTGCTTGTAGAGGCTAACGTAAAAGTTCTTTATGCCCATCATCCACATCACGGGCTCAAGAACCGCACCGGCGCCCGTAACAACGCCCATGCCTGAAGGAACGTGGTCGCACACCCACTCCAGCCCAGCGTTTCCCTCCTCAGCAATCTCTTCAGGCTCCTCCCAAGGGTACGCGTTGAAGTCCTTCCAGTCCGCGATTACGCCCGTATCCTCGTTCGCCCACTCCCTGTTTCCGCGGTTGAGCTCAGCAGCTTTATCCGCGGTTTTGTACCTGTAGGCTCGGGTGCCGACTTCGCCTGCCGCCAAAAGATTCTCATCAATGTTGGACTGCCTGACTGCGACTTCGTAATCTTGCGTGTCAGCTCGAACATAGTCGTAACCCAACATTTCGTGAAACTCCATCAGGGCAAGCATCCGTTCCTCCCACTGCCTTCGGCTTCTCAGCCTTTTGCCGAAATAGTTCAGGCGTTTGCCCAGAACCGCAGCCATCACCTCGTCGTCGGCGAAAAGCTCCATGAACGGCACGCGGTCAGGAATCCTCGACCTCGAAAGAGCATCGGTCAATCGTTGAACGTTAGGTTGCGGATCATGTTCACGAATTTTCTTTAAAAGAGTTCTAGCAGCGGACTTCATTTCCTTTCCCCACGGTAACCGTGTCTTAACGATTGTTTCTAGTGCGTTGTGTGCTGATAATGTTTTTGATAAACACTTATTATGCCTTAACTTGGACTAATAAAAAATAAAAGCGTAAAACACAATAGATTGACAGGGCGAATGACGATGAAAGCAGCTGTTTGGCACGGCGGAACCGACATCAAAATCGAAGACGTGCCTAGACCAAAAATAAGAAACGACGAAGTCTTAGTCAAGGTCAAGGCGGCAGGAATATGCGGCTCGGAACTCCACGCGTACGAAGGAGTCTCACAAAGAAGGACGCCGCCACTCATCATGGGGCACGAGTTCGCGGGCGAAGTGACCGAAATCGGGAAAGACGCGAAAGACCCCAAGTTGGGCGAAAGAGTCACTGTTGACCCACTGAAACGGTGCGGCGTGTGCACGCCTTGCGTCCGCGGTCAGGGCAACGTTTGCCGAAACGTGAAGCTGTTTGGGCTGCACGTGAGCGGAGCTTTCGCCGAGTACGTGGCTGTTCCAGCGTTGAATTGCTATGTGCTGCCTGACCACGTGAGTTACGAGGAGGGAGCGATGACTGAGCCGCTTTCTGTGGCTTTACGCGCCGTTAACAACACGGACGTTAGACTTGGGGACACCGTCGTCGTCATCGGAGCAGGCATCATCGGGCTGTCAATTCTGCAGGCAGCAAAGGCAGCAGGCGCAGGAAGACTCGTTGCCACAGACGTTGTCGATTACAGGTTAGAGTTCGCCAAAACCTTAGGCGCAGACATAACAATCAACTCAAAGACCGAAGACGCTGTTTCAAGAACAATGGAATTAACGGACGGTTCAGGAGCGGACGTCGTCTTCGAGGCTGTGGGCTTAGAAGCAACGGTTCAGCAGGGACTGAACATGCTGGCGATTGGGGGAAAGCTGACTGTTGTGGGGATGATGTCGAAGACCATGACCCTGAACGTGTTGTCCATAGTGTCAAGAGAGCTGCAGGTCAGAGGCTCCTACGCCTACGCTTCGGACGACTTCAGAAGAGGCTTCAGCTACATAGTGAACCGAAAAATCGACGTAAGACCCCTAATAACGAACATACTGCCCTTGGAAAAGACGCGGGAAGGCTTCGAAATGATGCACGAAAAGAAGGGAAACCCCCTAAAAATCATGTTGAAACCATAATCGAGAATAACGAAAAGTATAGTGTGAAATGCTAAACTGACCAAAATAGACCAAATTCCATCATTGGACTCAGTCATGTTAATTTCTTTTTTTTTCTTTCTGATTCTTGTGGTTCCATCATTAGCCTTTTTCCGCTTTATAGTTCAGACTGAGTTAAATCAAAATCTATTATTTTTTTTTCAAAAGAATCTCTCATGAAAAATCACGAATAAGGTTGTTAAAAGAGTACGAAAGACGGCTGCGTGAGTGGAAAAACCTTTAAATATTCCGCAAGTTGTCTTCATAAACACGCAATAAATACAAGGTAAAAAGCGTCTAACCACCAAAAGCGCAGGTTAGGCGAAGAATTGATTAAGGAAAGGCGTCTTCAAAGTAACCATATTCGTAAGGAGCTGCAAAAACCGTAATGTCCTCGGAGTTTAAACACATAGTCCGCCTATTAGGCAGAGACTTGGACGGAACAACAAAAGTAGCCTTCGCCCTAACTGGAATAAAGGGCATAAACCTGCGGTTGGCAAACGTCTTGGTAAAGAAAGCCAATGTGCCACAAGAAAAAAGAATAGGTTTCCTTTCAGACGTTGAAATTAGAAGGCTCGAAGAAACCCTCGGCAACATCGAGGGACAAGGTTTACCTTCTTGGCTGTTGAATCGCCGAAAAGATATAGAAACTGGGAAAGACATCCACCTTAAAACCTCTGACCTTGACCTCCAAATGAAGCAGGACGTCGAAAGGCTGACGACGATGAGGTCCTGGCGAGGCTACAGGCATTCCTACGGTCTATCAACCCGTGGACAAAGAACCAGAACAACTGGCAGAAAAGGAAAAGTTGTCGGCGTAAAGAAAAAGGATCTGGTGAAACCTGTTGGGGGATCCTAGGAAACAGAAGAAGAAGTACGAAACCCCAAGGTTTCCTTGGCGGTCAGACATTCTCGACAGCGAGCTTAGGCTACTTGGTGAGTACGGTTTAAGGAATAAACGTGAACTTTGGCAACACAGAACCATGCTTTCAAAGTTCAGAAGCTTAGCAAGGTCCCTTTTAAGCATGTCAACTTCTGATAGAGCTGAGCTTGAGTCCCAGCTTCTAGGTCGGCTGAAGCATTTGGGCATACTTCCAGAGTCAGCTGTTTTAGACAACGTCTTGGACTTAGACATGGAATCGATTCTGGAACGTCGGCTTCAGACGCTTGTTCAAAGGAAAGGACTAGCCAAATCTATATACCAAGCCCGTCAACTGATAACGCACGGGCACATAGCCTTAGGCGACCGAAAAGTTTCTTCGCCAAGTTTCCTCGTGCCCAGCATAAAAGAAAGCAGCATTTCCTACTCGTCAAGAAGCCTCCTGAACAATCCGGAGCACCCAATCAGGCAGGCAATAGAACCTAAAGTTAACGGAGCTAAAACGAATGAGTAAGAAAGACGAGAGATGGGGAGTAGTACACATTTTCAGCTCATACAACAATACTATAGTCCACATGACGGACCTTTCAGGGGCAGAAACAATATCCGAAGCGTGCGGAGGCATGTTCGTAAAAGCGGACAGGCTTCAGTCCTCACCTTACGCAGCGATGAGAGCAGCGTCGCACGTTGCAACAATCGCCCAAGACAAGGGCATAACAGCAATACACATAAAAGTCCGTGCTCCAGGCGGATCAGGCCCACGCACGCCAGGTCCAGGGGCACAGGCAGCCATCAGAGCTCTTGCGCGTGCTGGATTCAGGTCCATAGGTCGCATAGAAGAGGTTACGCCGCTTCCCCATGATGGAACAAGACGGAAAGGCGGGCGTAGGGGAAGAAGGGTATAGGAAAGTATTTGATTCTTATGAGGAAATATTATTCGAACATTTGTCGATTCAGCTAAGAGGATTGGGAACATGGACATAAACATCCTTAACAAAAACGAGGATTCGATGCGCTTCGTAGTGGAAGGGATAGAAACTTCTATGGCTAACACCCTTAGGCGCATTGTTCTTGCCGAAGTTCCAGTGATGGCAATCGACGATGTGGTAATGATCGAAAACTCCTCGGTTCTACATGACGAAATACTTGCCTTAAGGCTAGGCTTGGTTCCGCTTAAAACCGACCTTGACGCTTACAACCTTCCAGAAAAATGCAGCTGCAAAAGCGAACTCGGATGCAACCTGTGCAGAACCGTCTTAACATTGGATGTTGAAGCCAAAAATGAGCAACGAACCGTCTATTCGGGAGACATGGTTCCAGAAGACCCTCACATATCTCCAGTCAGCGACAAAATCCCGTTAGCAAAATTAGCGACAGGACAAAAGGTAAGACTGGAAGCATACGCTAAACTAGGTAAGGGCATGGCTCACGCAAAGTGGCAGCCCGTATCCTCATGCATCTACAGGTATGTACCCGTCGTCAAGATTGACCAGACCAAATGCGACGGCTGCGGCAAATGCGTCGACATTTGCCCCAAAAAGGTTTTTGAGAAAAACGGAAACAAAGTGAAGGTAGCCAACGAGACAGAATGCATATTATGCGAGGACTGCGTCGAAGCCTGCGACAAAAATCCTTCACCCATAAAGGTGGACAAGAAGAAGAACGCCTTCATTTTTTACATAGAATCCACAGGCGCCCTTCCCGTTGAACGCATATTCTCTGAAGCACTCAAAATATACGATGAAAAATGCTCAGACTTCATGAACCAGATGGTGGCGATATTAAATGTGCCCGAAAAAACTGATTAAAAGCACCAACCCAAACTTCGTGAACCTCATTCGGTTACTGGAAAAGAAGTCCAATGAAAACAACGCTGCCATATGGCGAGACGTGGCTGAGAAGCTGTCTCAACCAAAAAGCAAACGCATAACAGTAAACATAAGCAAAATCAACAGACACACGAAAGAAAACGAGGAAGTCGTAGTTCCAGGAAAGGTTCTTGGCTCCGGAATAATGAACCATCCAGCAACGGTCGCGGCTTTGGATTTTTCGGACGAAGCTCGATCAAAGATAGTTAGTGCCAAGGGAAAATGCCTGACTTTACAGGAGGTTCTCGAAGTGAATCCTAAAGGCGCTAATCTAAGGATAATACGGTGAAAACGATGAGCAAAGGCACCGAACCAAAACTAGTAATCGTCGACGCGAAAGGCCTAGTGCTCGGAAGAATGGCAAGCGAAGTCGCCAAACGGTTACTGAATGGCGAAAGCATAGCGATTATCAACGCTGAAGAAGCCGTTATCTCAGGCAAGAGACTAAGCATCCTTCGAAACGCTGAAGAGTTCCTTCAAGTAGGTCACCACAGGAAAGGGCCACTGCACTATCGGAATCCCGAAAGAATCGTCAAAAAGGTAGTCAGGGGCATGCTTCCACGAACAAAGCCATGCGGAATTGAGGCCCTAAAAAGACTCAAGGTCTACACTGGCTCTCCAGAAGGATTTAAGGACGCAGAAAAAACCGTGCTTTCAAACGCAGACGCTAGCAATTTAAGAGGCCCCTACATAAAGGTCTCAGATTTAGCACGCAACATCGGATGGAAAGAATGGGGTGCATGACATGTCAAGTACAAAAAAGGTTCTGGTAGTAAGCGGAAAACGCAAAACAGCAATTGCGAAGGCAACCGTAAGAACAGGCGCAGGCAGAATACGCATCAACAATGTTCCTCTGGAAATTTTTGAACCCGAAGTGGCTCGCGAAAAAATCCGTGAACCCCTCATTCAGGCTGGCGAGGACGTCTGGAAACAGTTGGACATCAGCATCAAAGTTAAGGGCGGCGGATTCATGGGCCAAGCTGAAGCCAGCAGAATGACTCTTGCCAACGCTCTTCTGAAGTGGACAAAGAGTTCGCACCTGCGAAGCGTGTTCCTCAAATATGACAGGACGATGGTAGCTGGAGACCCTCGGCGTAAGGAACCGAAAAAGTTCGGTGGACCTGGCGCCAGAGCGAAGGACCAGAAAAGTTACAGATAAACAACTTAATGTAATGGTTTGAAGGAAGGGAAAAAAGACGATTATACCTGTTAGGTGTTTCACGTGCGGAAAACTCATCGGCGACAAGTGGGAAGAGTTCGCCAAGAGAGTAAAAGAGGGAGAAAACTCGGGGAAAGTCTTGGACGATTTGGGCGTCACGCGTTATTGTTGCCGACGCATGCTTCTGTCGCACGTCGAAATAATTGACGAGATCATAAAGTTTTACGAAAGACCCACAATGGAAAAAGAGGGGGAAACAACGTAACATGTCAGCCCTCATAGAGGACGTGACAGCCCGAAAAATCATCAACAGCCGCGGAGACCCAACGATAGAAGTCGACGTGACCACAATCGACGGGTTCGGAACCGCCTCAGCCCCAAGCGGAGCAAGCACAGGAAAAGCGGAAGCAATCCCGTTTCCCGAAGGCGGAGTCGAAGAAGCCATAAGGAAGGTTGAGGAGCTTGTTGCTCCCGAAATAATCGGGCTCTACGCTGATGAACAGGAGGAAGTGGACAGGCTTCTCCGAGAGCTTGACGGAACAGAAAACTTCCAGAACATCGGAGGAAACACCGCGTTCGCTGTTTCGTTGGCTGTGGCTGACGCTGCATCAAACTCGTACGACCTTCCTCTGTACCAATATTTAGGCGGTTCTCTTGCCTCCGATCTTCCATACCCATTAGGCAATGTCGTCGGTGGAGGAAAACACGCTCTTGGCAAGGCAACTGACATTCAAGAGTTCCTCGTTCTCCCAGTCGGTGCTCCATCCTTCTCAGCTGCATTTGCAGCTAACGCTAAAATTCATAAGAAACTGAAGGACATCCTAAGGAAGGTGGATTCAACCTTCACTGGCGGAAAAGGAGACGAAGGAGCGTGGGCGCCAAACGTCACCAACGACCAAGCCCTCGAGGCGGTGTTTAACGCTTGCAGGGAAGTTTCGACTGAACTCGGGTTCGACTGCAGACCCGGATTGGATGTGGCAGCTTCATCATTGTGGGAGCCAAAAAAGAAGAGCTACGTCTACACAAGGGACGGCATAAGCCGAGACTCAAGCGAACAGATTGACTATATTCTTGGTCTTATCAAGAAATACAAGCTCGTCTATGTCGAGGACCCAGTTCACGAAGACGATTATCAAGGCTTCAAGGAGCTCACCCAAAAGTCCAGCGGATGCCTAATCTGCGGCGACGACCTTTTCGTTACAAACGTGAAAAGGCTTAGCCAAGGCATAAAAGTTCACGCTGGGAACGCCATAATCATAAAAATGAACCAGGTTGGAACCTTAACGGAAACTTGGGATACAACGAGGTTGGCGCTGGAAAACGGTTATGTCCCAGTTGTGTCGCACAGGTCCGGCGAAACCGCGTCAACTCACATATCTCATCTTGCCGTGGCGTTCAAAGCCCCCATAATCAAGACCGGCGTAGTCGGTGGAGAAAGAATCGCGAAGCTCAATGAGCTCCTGCGCATCGAGGAAAGTTTAGGTGAAAAGGCTCGTATGGCGAAACTGAAGATTTGAGGAGTTGTTTTGTGTGTCAGAAGATATATCAGAAGATGTGTCAGAAGAAATCAAAGAGGAAGAAGAACCCAAAAAAGAAAAGGTTGTTGATGAAACAACTGTTGCTCCGATGGAAGGTTTGCTCTTATCCCAAGATTCGCTGCTTTCAACAGGCATTCACATCGGCACAAAAATTAAAACCAGAGACATGGAGCCCTTCATCTACCGCGTGAGAGGCGACGGACTCTTCGTCTTGGACCTAAAGAAGACCGACGAGCGGATAAGAACCACAGCGAAGTTTCTTGCACGTTTCGAGCCGACAAAAATCGCTGTTGCAGCAGCTAGGCTTTATGCTCATGAGCCAGTCATGAAGTTCTGCGAGATCGTAGGCGCGACTCCCATCACCGGACGGTTTGTTCCCGGCATGCTTCTGAATCCCATTTATCCCCACAGGATAGAACCAGACGTGATTTTGGTGTCTGATCCGAGGGCTGATTTTCAAGCGGTGAAAGAAGCTTCAAGCATGGGAACCCCCATAATCGCCCTATGCAGCACAGACAACGACTTCGGTTACGTGGATTTGGTCATACCCACAAACAACAAGGGCAGGAGAGCACTCGCAGTCATCTACTGGCTTCTAGCAAGGCAGGTTATACGCGAAAGAGGCGAAATTGCTCCTGACGGGGAACTGGCTGTTTCACTTGAGGACTTTGAGGTTAAGCTGGTCGAAAAAAGCCAGCAGACTCAATAGCTGACCCAATTTTCAGTTTTTCTTTCTTGATGTTTCAGAAATCAAAGTGTTTTATATCGAAGATTCTACAGATTATCTAATAAACCCAAACGGTTAAAATCCCTCAGTATTGACTACGTTAAGAACCAGTCCGCATTGGAGGTAATGGTCTGAGAACCCAAGCCAAGGCTTCAGCTCCAGCGAAGGTGATACTGCTAGGCGAACACTTTGTGGTGCACGGAGAGCCAGCGGTAGTCTTGACTATTGACCAAAGGGCAACGGTTACTGCTGAACCCCGAAAAGACAAGAAGGTATGGATAAAATCCAAAGCCATGAAATGTTCAGGCTACTCTGAAGATGACAGGTTTTACAGTAAAAAAGGCGACCTCGAAACGTTGGGCGAAATGATGAACATCAACCACTCTCTTCTCTGCGCGGTAGGCGTCTTAAACGAACCCATTGACAAAATGGTCTATGCAGCACGAAAAGCGGGTGCTTCGGGCGCAAAGCTTACGGGGGGTGGCAGAGGAGAATGCATTGTTGCTCTTTCGAAGCCTGAACATGTCCATGATGTGTCGGAAGCCATAAAACAGGCGGGAGAAGAAGCCTTCGTTACAAAGATGACCATGGAAGGAGTGAGGATTGAGGAATAAACTTTTGGTGCTGAAGCTCGGTGGCTCCGTCGTCACGGATAAGGCTACCCCCTTAACGCCCAATCTTCCAGCCATAGAGAGGCTTGCAGACGAAATCTCCCAAGCACAACCATCAAAGCTCATTTTGGTTCATGGAGGAGGAAGCTTCGGTCACCCGATTGCCAAAAAATACGGCATCGCAGACGGGTTTAAGGACAGGTCTCAGCTCACAGGGTTTTCGGAAACCCATGAAGCCATGGTTTCTTTAAACACGATAATACTGGAAAGATTGCTCAGGAAGGGAGTTCCAGCTTTCGGGATAGCTCCTTCTTCTTTTTTAGTCACGAAGTCGGGTCGAATCCACGTTTGTATTGAAGAGCCCCTAAAACAGGCAGTAAAGATTGGTCTTGTTCCAGTTTTGTATGGAGACGCAGTCCTAGACATCGACATGGGCTTCACGATTCTTTCAGGAGACCAATTAGCGCCTTTTCTGGCGGAAAGGATGAAGGCTCAAAGGCTCATAATGGGGGTCGATGTTGACGGAATTTTTTCAGACGACCCGAAAAAGAACTCCTCAGCCCGTTTGATTCAGCACTTAACGTTAGCTGAGCTTAAAAACCCAAAAAACAGAATAGGCGGAACAGGAGTTACTGACGTTACAGGCGGAATGTTGGGCAAAGTTTCAGAGCTCACTTTACCAGTCACGAAAGGTATTGAGACTATGATTGTGAATGCTTCCAAATCAGGCGTTATATACAAAGTCCTCAAAGGAGAGAAGGTTGTTGGCACCAAAATCGAACCGTAAATCCCAAGCTAAACAAACAGAGGAAAGGAAAACTGAACACATACGGATATGCCTAGAGGAAGATGTGAAGGCGAAGAAAACGTCAACAGGCTTCGAAGACGTCCTTCTGGTTCACAGAGCACTTCCCGAAATCAACCAAAAAGACATTGACTTATCAACGCAAGTCTTCAGTCACAAGTTCTCAGCGCCCTTGATAGTCACGGGAATAACTGGCGGAACCGAAAAGGCGTTCGAGATTAACGCATCTATTGCTGAGGCTGTTGAGGAACTTGGACTCGGCATGGGAGTCGGGAGCCAAAGAGCAGCCCTCGAAAACCCGAAACTGGAACGAACCTACTCAATCGTCAGGAAAAAGGCGCCAAACGCCTTCATCATTGCTAACATTGGTGCTCCACAAATAAAGAGGGGGTACAGCTTAAGCCAAATCAAAAAAGCAATAGGCATGGTTGACGCTGACGCTTTGGCAGTCCACCTTAACCCTCTTCAGGAAGCCGTACAGCCAGAAGGAGAACCCGATTATTCAGGAATCTTACAGAAAATAGGGGAACTTGCAGGAAACCTTGATACTCCAGTTATCGTTAAGGAGACAGGCGCGGGTATATCGGCTGAAGATGCTAAGAGACTTGTGGACGCTGGAGTCTCAGGCATCGACGTTGCTGGAGCAGGGGGAACCAGCTGGGCAGCAGTCGAATATTACAGAGCCAAACAGCGCGGCGACGTTTTGGGGCAGGAAATTGGCAAAGACCTGTGGGATTGGGGGATACCTACTGTTGC
>CAZRIK010000028.1:0-21708 GCA_964600125.1 uncultured Candidatus Bathyarchaeia archaeon | reverse complement strand
CAATATATGCCAAAAACTGTATGAGATGACCGAAAATGGTCGAAAACTCGCTTTCGAGAGTAGTTCAGAACCTGATAGAGCAGGACCCGTCAATGGAAGACGCTCTGGAAAGGGGATACGCCAACTTCAGCGGCATAGCTCGAACGCTTAAGCCTAAAGCCGAGGAGCTCTTGGGAAAAAAGGTTACAATAGAAGGAATGATAACAGCTGTAAAAAGGGCGCAGGTAAAATATATACCTAAACAGGACTTCCAGAAAATAGTCGCTGAAAGCATCATTAATCTAAGGACGGACGTTGCCAAGATGTCGCTTGAAAAGACCAGAAAGAACCTCGAAAAAGCTAGGCTGGTCTCAGCGGACTACCCGGAAGCCTTCTTCCAAGTCCTCGAAGGCGCGACAACGTTGACGCTGATCACTGACCAGCGAATCTTTGGGGAGGTTCAAGCTGTCTTCAAGGACGAAGAAAAGCTGGAAGAAAAGCTGAACCTTGCAGCTGTAATTGTTCAAAGCCCGCACAACATCGTTGGCACCCCAGGATGCATAGTGGCATTCTACAATCCGATTGCGAGAGGACGAATAAACATTGAGGAAACGGTTAGCTGTTTCACCGAAACAGTGATCGTTCTAAAGATGGAAGATGCTGCTAGGGCTTTCAGCATCCTGTCGGACCTTATCTCAAACGCGAGGAAAACGGCAGCCAAAAAATGATTTTCGGCTTCTTTCGTCTTGGTCTATATTAGTTGTTCCAGGAACTGTTTCGCCTTCTGGAATCCAGCTTCCGCAGTGAAGAAGGGGTCTTCGTGTTCTATGCTGAGGACAGAATCGTAGCCGACCTCTTTCAGCGCCGCCAAGTAGGCGGTCCAGTTTACGCGTCCCCAACCCGGTAATCGGTATCTCCACCAGCCTCCTCCGAGGACTCCTACTTGCCTGAGCTTGTACTCAATGATTTCGGTGTCCTTCGCGTGGGTGTGGTATATTCTGTCTCTGAACCTGTGGACGGCTTCAACGTAGTCGATTTGCTGCCACAACAGGTGGGACGGGTCAAAATTCAAGCCTAAAGTCTTGTCAGGAACCGCTTCTAGGGCAGCCTGAAAATGGTCCAAGCCCTGCAGGTTTGTGACGAACCAGTTTTCCATCGCGACCTTTACGCCCTGTCCTTTTGCCCTGTCGACCAGCGGATTAAAGACTTTCGGGAAGTCTTCTTTCAGGGTTTGGAGTTTGTCTTTGCCTGCGGCGGGTCTTCCCGCCTGGGTGCAGGCTACTTTCACGTCCAGGGCTGCGCAGGCGTCTATGACCTTGTTCATGAATTGCTGTTCGTCGGGGTTTTCGAGGATTCCTAAGCTGTAGAAGGCTAGGCTCGTGATTTCCACGTTTTTGCCTTTTAGTAGGTTTTTGATTTTTCCTGCGCCGCCTTTTAGGATTTGGTCCACGTCAAGTTGTTTCGAGTTTGGTGAAACGCTTACTTCCAAGCCTCTGAAGCTGTTTGTTGATGCCCAGTTTACGATTTTTTCGAAGCTCCAGTCTCCTAAAGGAGCCGTTAAGAGTCCCACAAACACTGTTCAACACCTCTACCTAACATGGTTGATGTGCATTAAATAAATTTCGAATCGGAAGCAAAAAACGTGCATAAAACAGCATTTTTTTGGCTAAACATGGCTACAATGCTGAATTAATGTCATAGAATATTGTTTGGACGTTTTTGTCGAATGGGGTGGAGGAGGATCCAGCAAGCTTAGGAAAGCGCTCAGCACAGACGCTTGGTGACCTAGCTTGGGATTCCTCCTCCTGATGCGCCAGCCAGCCCCGTTCCGTTCGGATGTCCGGCGACCGTGAAGCACGCACACTAGACCATTGACTTTGGGCTAGCATGCGGTTGTTTGGGAACCAGTTTTTATGCGGATTCAGCGGACTTGACGTTGCATTCGACGTAGTATTGGGCGTTTCCCGTGAAGATGGTGACGCCGATTGTTACTCCGATGTCGCTTACGCTCACACTTTGGGGGTTCATGACATAGATTATTATTGAGTCGCCTGAAGCCAGAGGCTTGTCGTTTTCGTCGGTTGTGAAGTCTGCGACTTGTCCCGGGGAGTAGAGGAAGCCTGTCCAGCTGTGGGTTGCGTTGGGGCAGAGCAGCGATGTGGAGAGGGCTGACGAGAGTCTTAGGTAGTATGCGTTTGTCCATTCGGCTTCTACGCCTCGGACTTGAACTTTGTCGATGACGACGTCTCTTCCGCCCACGTTGTCTATTGCCAACGCGGCGATTGCTGTGCCGTTGCCGTAGACCCATATCTCCTGTTTCGTTAGTTTGAGTGCTTCTTGCTGCGTCCGCGTCGACGTGATGTTGATGGCGTACATTGTGACTACGCCTGCCAAGAGAACCGAGACCACTAGGATGATGAGCGTTGATACCACGTTGCTTAGTGCTTTGCCGCTGTGAAACGTTTTCTTCATTGTTTGTCCTTCTTTTTCTGTGGATGTTCTTGTGTTACGAATGTTAGTTTAGTACGCAAAATGAATATCAAATTTTGTGTGTGAGCCGACGAACACACAGTATGAACCAGCAGTCCAGTTTAGGGGGCTGAACACGCGGTCTTTGAGGGGCACGAAAAAGATGCGGAAACGTGAAACCTTGCGGCTCGTTGTTTCTTTTTGTCTGTTATATTTCGATTTTTAGTGCTTGTTTTTCGATTTGTTTCGAAAGTATCCTGAAGACGACGGCGGAATAGATCAGTACGGGAACCGCTGAGACAAGCTGCGCTACAACGTCAAGTCCTACGAAAAAGCTGAACAGTGCGTAGAGGTAAGTTGGGGCGATGAGCAGTCCCGACAGGAACATTGCGGCGTAGTTGATCATCAGGGCGGGGGTTGCTCTCCGTTTCCTCGAAAGGAAGCTTACCATCGTGTACAGGTTCGCTGAGGACCCTATGATTGAGGCTGACGCAACCAGCACTATGGGCACGATGGGGTCGGCGTGGTTGATGATGGTGAGCAGGACGGTTGTTGCGGCGGGGACGGCGAAGGCGAGGAGGGTGAAGTCGTAGAGTATGGCTTTGGCGACGACTCCGAAGTTCAGCCCCGACGTTATGGGCATCCAGAGGTTGTCCAGTTCGACCATTCTCCAGTTGCTGGTCAGCATGGCTGGGACCATGAACGAGTAGAATGCTAGGAGGAACATCCACATGGGGAAAGTTGTCTCGTTCGGTCTGCTCACGCCGCTTATTATCAAAAAAACTGTGTAGAACAGGAAGACCATGAAGAGGCTGCCGTCGCGCGTTATTCTGACGAACTCTTTTTTCATGAGGAATCTTTGGAGCGACTTCGAGTCGAGGCTCAGGCTGATCTTGAACCCGTACCGCGAAAAGAACTGTATGTTCTTTCCAGTTTTGATCGTTTGGACCCTCATTGAGGTGTCGAACGGCGAAACGAAGGGCACAGGCTTCGCGAGCTGGTAGAGGTTCAGGTTGGAGCAAAAAAAGAAAATTGTGAAGGAAGCCAGAAAATAGGCAGCTATTCCCAAAACGGTCTCAACGGCAGGGGTTCTTCCGCACACTGAATTCAGCATTATTTCCGCCAGCAGCGTCGAGGGGTATGGGAGTTCGTTGTATTTCAGGGGGAAGGGAACCGCTAGGCTGACGGCTGGAAGAATCAGCAAAACAAGGATGATTGAGAGGACGATTCGGACTAGGGAGTCTTGGCGGTAGGACTCCAGAATTGACAGGGACGTTTTCGTGAAGTATGCGAAGAACAGGAAGAGGATGAACCCTGCGACGATCAATGTTGTCGACAGGATGGACAGCTGGAGGGAGACGATGACCATGCAGAGGAACACGCCCAGCGGCAGCAGGAACACTGAAAGCGTTGTGAGGTCAGCTAGGAGGCTGACGATGAGGTAGGTCCTCGGGGCGATGGGGGACGTGAACAGTATGGTTTGCTCGTATTCGTAGGCGACGTATCCCCTGTATGCGGAAAGCAGCAGCAAAGCGATGACGCTACTGAGCAGTGCGGCTAGTTGGTTGACGTATGCTGTTATGTCGACTCCGCCTTTCACGACGTTGACTACGCTGAGGGACATGCCTATGCCCGAAGGCAGCATTCCCAAGACATAGACAGCGACGAGGATCATGCTTGCCCGCGAGGACCTTAAGGCGCCCAAGAAAACTTTAACCTTGAACGCGTAGAGGTCGCGTGCCACGCTCATTGAGGGGTTCTCCTGAACGCGCCGAAGAACCCGCGTCTCGCCTTTCGGGTTTGTTCCTCCGTTTTTTCGTTTGAGGGTGCTGTCGCTGTTTCTTCGGTGAGTTTCAGGAAGACTTCTTCCAGCGTCGCGTTTTCTTTGGTTTCCGTTAGGCTTCGTAGCTGGTTTAGGTCTCCGGTTGCGACGTTTCTGCCTTTGTGGATGATGGCGACGCGGTTGCACATTCTTTCGGCTGTGTCAAGCATGTGAGTTGAGAGGAAGATGGTTTTGTCCTCTTTTATCCTTGCGTTGAACAGTTCTTTTATTGTGTGTTGTCCAGCTGGGTCTATGCCTACGAGCGGCTCGTCCAGTATGAGGAGGTCGGGGTCGTGGATGAGGGCGGACGCCATGGCTACCTTCTGCCTCATCCCTCGGGACAACAATAGTATGAGGGTTTTCCGTTTTTCTTCAAGGTCGAAGATGTCTAGGTACGTGTCGATTCTTTGCCTAATCAGCTCGTTGGGCACCGTGCGTATCCTGCCCGAATAGATTAGGAGCTCCTCAACGGTCAGGTAGTCGGGCAGCGCAACGGATTCGGGCACGTACCCGATTGACCGCTTGTACTCGTACGGGCTCTGCGCTGGGTCTAAGCCGTTGACGGTGATTGCGCCCCTGTCCATCTTCAGGAGTCCGATGACTATTTTTATGCAAGTCGTTTTTCCCGCGCCGTTCGGTCCGACGAGTCCGAAGATTTCTCCCCTTTTGACTTCTAGGTCGAGTCCGCTTAGTGCTTGGACTTCGTCGTAGGCTTTCCAGACGCCCGTTAACTGCAGTATTTCGGACATTGCGCCTCACCTTTTGTAGCCTATTTTCCTGAGCAGGCTTTTGCGCCACTCGGCGCCTTTCTCGTCTTCGACGCCCAGCGGCTTCTGCCCGTCGATCACGCCCAGTATGCCTTTTCCCTGTTCGGACTCGGCGACGACTACTTCCAGAGGGTTCGCTGTGGCAGCGTAAATCGTGCACACTTCGGGAACCATCTTCAAAGCGTTAAGAACGTTAATCGGGTAAGCACCTTTAAGGAATATTATGAAGGAGTGCCCGCAGCCCAGCCTAAGCATGTTCTCAGCAGCTGCCTTCTTGAGCTCTTCGTCGGTGCCTTCGACCCTCACGAGCCGTTCGCCGCTGCTTTCGCAAAAAGCCACCCCAAACCTGACGTTGGGTACACAGTTGACCACGGCTTCGTAAACGTCTTCCACGGTTTTTATGAAATGGGACATCCCGAGGATGACGTTGCTGTCCTTCGGCATCTCGATTTTAACGACATTAATCTCCAACTTTCACCACTCCCACAGATAGAAACAAGGCATCAAACAATTAATCCTATGAACGTAGCGTATTAACCTTTTTTCCCGCTGAAGTTGCAGTTTGCAATTGTTGGAAGTAATGCCCTGTCAATTGTTCAACAATGAATACCCTTTAGTGAGCAAAACAGTTGACAAGACGCATAGAGTCGTAGAGATCATTTTGGAGTAGCTCATGGAGAAGCCGAGGCGCTGGACAGAGCTTGAGAAGCTGACAACAAAGAGCTCTCCGACCTATGGAAGGTTCCAGACAACCCTAAAGTGGCTCCAACAGAACGGATACATAAACAAAACAGGAAGAGGAGTATACGAAATCACAGAAAAAGGCAAAGCATTCCACACACTACTGAGCAGTTAAAATTTAACCTTTTTCTTCTTCTTGTATTTTCCTTCCTTCTTAACTACTTAGATTCACCACATAGAGACAGAGACATCACACAAAAAACAAAAAAGCACCTCTTAGACTTGCCATGATGTACGAAAATAATAAATGCCTCTTAAGCCTACATTAAATTAGGGATATAGGGATTGACTGTCGCTGTTTCATGCAATCTTTCAGACGGGGTTGTTTTAGGTGTCGATAGTGCTATCACTATCAATGATTCTAAAGGCAGGATTCTACAAGTATACGAAAATGCAGAAAAACTTTTTCAATTAGGCAAAAAACCTATGGGTATAGCCGCTTTTGGACTAGGTGCAATCGGGGCGAGAAGTATAGGAAGTTATATAAGAGAATTTGAACTTGCTGATCCTAACAATGTTGTATCTCAAGCATCCACCGTGGAAAATGTTGTAGAGGAGTTACGTAAATTCTTTCTTCAGAAATATCAAGCTGAAATTGTGCCAAGAATCGAAAAAACAACTAAGAAAAAATTCGATGAAATACCAGATAATGAAAAACCAATTCTTGGCTTAGCAGTTGGGGGGGTTCTCCAGTAGTCAATTTTTATCGGAGGTTTGGATGATTATTGTGCCAATCCATAAGAATCCGAGAAGTGCTCAATTAAAACGTGGACAAGGAAATTTCGGTAGTGACTGGTTCGCACTTTATCAACCTATTCATAGATATTTTAAGGGATATGATCAAAGCCTTTTAGAAGAAATAAAAAAATATATTATTCAAATCAAAGGTTCTTCCCTAAATGAACAAGAGGAACAACAGATTCTCCGAATGATAAATAAATATCAATACCCAATCCCATTTGAAGCCATGCCAATCCAACAAGGCGTTGCGCACGTAAAATTTCTTGTTGAAATGGTAATAAATCACTATAGATTCGCTATTGGTGCACCTGTTGTTGGAGGAAAGGCTCGCATAGGATTAGTAACCTATAAAGGCGAGAATTTTCAAATTATTGAATAGGGGCTATGAATAATGTCACAAATGACTGAATCATCTGGTACAAGCAAAGTAAATTACGATGAGATTAAGATAACACAAAAATGTTCATGGACTCTTGAAAGATTAGGTATTAAAATTGAAAATGTGAAGCAAAACAGAAAAATTGATATTAAAAAATAGATAGGAATTTTTTTACGCTAAAAGGGGCTTCTTTATGAAGCGACCCGTTTTATTGTCTCTGTAACGAATTTGCGGTTTACCTCTAACTTCAATCCATTGGAAACGCCATGTCCCAGCTTGAGGTTTTAAATCATCAATCGTAATAAGAAAATAGAAAAAGAAACTTTAGTTCAGAAAGAGAGATAATGCCTATTGAAGCATTATGGAGGTGTAATATAATGATTAGCGAAATAGATTCATTGAAATATGGAATAGCAAAAGTTACTACGTCTGACGGTCGGAGTGGCACAGCATTTCGTATCTCAAAAACGCTACTTGCCACTGCAGCTCATGTGGTGGATGGATATAGTAATGTAAATATTAGCATCGGAGATAAAGAGTATGAATCATTAGTTTTAATTAGAGAACCAGCATATGATTTGGCAATTCTTGAAATAACAAAATTGCCAGATATTTATGCACCGCTTCCCATTGGAAAAAGTTCTGCAATAATAATAGGTGAAGACCTATTAATTGCTGGATATCCATTAGGCTCTAGCTTGCTGACGGTGCATCATGGTTTCCTTTCAGCAAAGGGGACCGCAAAAGACTTTCCAGCTGGAAAGATAGAAGAACTTGATGTTAACTGCCCTCTTCTCCAAATAGATGGAACGGTTAATGAAGGATTCAGTGGGGGACCTGTCTTTCAGATATCAACTAAACAAGTCTGCGGTTTCATTACAGCGAAATATGGACTTCTGAGAAATTTTAGTGTTTTACGAAAGGATCTAGAAGAGTTACTTAGAAATCCACTCATTAGGCAATTCAAATCTTCTGGCGGTGGTGTAATAATAGAAGGTATAAATTTTGGAAAGTTTACTACTTTTCTGTTGGAAAGCCTTGAAATTGTATCTAGAAGCTTAACGTATCTAAATGTTGGTATAGGCTATTCTGTTTCAATTGAAGCCTTGAAACCCTTTATTGACAACCTTTAGCTAGATGTAAACAATTCTTGGTTTCCATAGTTCTCTTTCATTTCTTAGGAACTTCGCAAGCAACAGAGCCTCTTCGTTGATCAGCGTCCGATAGTCTATCTTCTTCGATCTTAAACTAGTTCAAGCCGTCGGTGGCTTAGATTAATTCTATTCGACAAAATACCTTTTATTTTGGCGTCTTTGCGTAGTTAAGCATGGATTATGGTTTAGTTGCCCATGACAGTTGGTGCAGGATAAAACTTTTTTTGAAAATAATTCCGTTAAGCTCTGAAACATACACAAACAATTGACCAAATGTTCTGAGCCCACAAAACAAACACGGCAAAAAACGGTTTATCTTTCCATAATCTTTAGCATTGTTACTCAAACGGAAAACTCGAATGTCACACAAAACAGACCAGATGAAAACACGGTTTTGCGCCCCAAAACAACAGAAAAATTGCGCCGCAAATCAGACAGGGTCTATTCAACTTAGGCGTTTGTTGGTCAAACAAAAAAACCTATTGTTGAACAAATCAGACCTAGGTCGTATCCGTTAGGACATGATGGATGGGCATGAAAGACAATGTATAGTGTTAGTTGCTTGTTTGTTTGGTTTGCTGCTGTTCGCCGATGATGGTTCTGGCGTTCCTCCACTGGTCGCGGAGGACGTCCACGGTGCCCCCGAGTCCAGCGTGAACCGAATAGAAAACGTAGCACAGGTAACCGCACTTCTCGCACTGCCTGTACTCCTTCCTGAGCCTGCGGAACTCGGCGCTCTTCCAGACCTTCGGCAAGTCGAAAACGGAAGCCACAGGCTCCCTGCTGTGGCACCCCGCGACCCTCCCAAGATGGTCGACAATGAGGAAACCGTCGAGAGCCCTGCACTTCCACGTCCGCTCGTCAGAAAGGGCGAGCTGCCTCAGAGCCTGAAGAGTCTTCTTCGTGATGTAGACGTTGCTGCTCTTTTCCCTGAGCTCCAAGAGCTGGTCAAAAACCTTTACGAGAGCCTGCCTATCCCTGATTTCGTACTCGTCGTTCTTTTTCCCGATGCTGAACATGCCGTCCTTGAACGGGTAATCGTACCAGTAAAGGCAGAACCAGACAGGCGTATCCTGTTCGACGAAGTGCTTCGTGAACTCAACGATCTCGTAAAGGTTAAACTGCGAAATCGTAGGCGAAACCCCCACGTGAACCCCGCTACGCTTCAAAACCTCGATAGAGTTCATCGCGTTCTTCCAAGCTCCCGGCACTCCCTTCAGGTAATCGTTCTTCTGCTCGTCCAGCGAATCCAACGAAATAGCCACGAAATCAACGTTCCGCAACGCATCAACCTTCTTCGCCGCCATGCTGCCGTTGTCGTAGACCGTCGTGATAAAATTTTTCGAGGCGTAATCCAGAATCTCGCCGATGTCGTCCCTCAGCAAAGGGTCGCCGCCCGAAAACACAATCTCCAAAACACCCAAATCGCTAAGAATGTCCAATCCCTTTTTGATCTCGTCCGCCGAAAGCTCCGTAGAATCTTGTTCAGCCCACACGCCGCACCCCCTGCAACGGTAATTGCACCTCCGAGTCACCATCCACTGCGCATGATAAGTCCTAGGCGACTTAAAGGAACGCTTAACCAAGCCAAACGTCTTCGACGGAAGCGGCATTTTCGGAGCCCCGACAGCTATGAAATACGCTTAGAAGTTCTGATAAACCTTACCGTTTTTGCGTTTTTTACCTTACGGGAACCCAAACCTTCGAAACGGTTCTTCGGAACAGCACGTAAGACACGTAGTCAACAGTCCACGTCTTAAGAACATTGAGGAGCCCAGATTTCCGAATCCGCCTCATAGACTCATACACGCACATGTCCGAGATGAAATAGAATTTTCCGAGCTTCGAAATCCGCAATGCAAGGTCATGGTCCTCGATGCAGGGCAACTTCTCGTCAAACCCGCCTACCTTAATAAACGCCTCTTTCCTTACCGCTAAAAACTCTCCTCTGGAATGAGGCTTAATCCTCGTCATAAACTGAAGGAGCTTATTGTAAAATTTGAAGAAAACAAACTCCGAAACCCGTGGATTCAACGGCATGATGTTGCAGGTGGCGCCCACGACCCGACGGTCCCGAAAGGCGCCTAACGTCTTCTCCACAAAATCCGAAGGCGGAGAAACGTCTGTGTCCAAAAAAACGATTACTTCGCCCCTTGATTTGCGAGCACCAAAGTTCTTTGCCACCGCTATCCCGCGCTGGTTGACCACGAAAACTTTATCCGTGAACTGTCTTGCGACCTTCACGGTGTCGTCTGCGCTTCCGCCGTCCACAACGATGGCTTCAAGGTTCGGTCCAGCCTCAGAAAGCTTCGACAGCAATCCGCCTACGTACCGTCCCTCTTGGAAAGTCGGAACCACAACTGAAACCCTGACTGGATGGTCCTCTCGCACAGCAAACCCGCTTATGAGACTTCACGCTTCGACAGTCTCACGTGCTTGTAGAACATTGAAGAAGTTTATCTGTTTTTTGAAACAAAAAAGAAACGGAAAACAGAGGAGCGAATGCCCATTATTGGCGTTTACTCTTCCCGTCTTTCGACCACGATCTTGCACCGCGTAACCATGGCTGCAATGACGCCTAGAACCGCCATCCAAGGCACCAGCAACGCGCCTATGACGCCGACGGTGACTGGGATTTCGATCAAGGTCTCGTTTTTTTCGTTCTTGACAATGATCTTTGTGATGTTGCCCTCGTGGATCAGCTCTTTAACCTTCTTGACAAGCTCGTCCGAAGAAACCGTGTAAACCTCGCTGGTCGTCTTCTTGGTTGACACGCCGCAGAACGGGCAATAGCTCATGCCCTCAGCCGTCTCTTTCCCGCAACTACGACAAAACATCCTCATTCAACTCTCCAGATGACAGTAAAAATAGCTTTAAGGCACGACCGATATAAACGTATATCAACAAAACCCATCATTCACGGCGCAGCCAGAGCCTTTTTCAACCTCACAGCATCAACACCTTCGTCATAATAGTTTTTGAGCCTAGCAAGAAGCTTGTAACCATGCTTAGAGTACAGTCTTCTCGCAGGAACATTGTCAACACGCACCTCCAGAACAAAAACCCTGACTCCCTTTTCAATTAAAGCAGACTCGAAAGCTTCGAGAAGTTTGCTGCCGATTCCCCGTTTCCTGTGAACCTGTTTCACGTCCAAAGTGTAAACGTGCCCCACGCTTTCTTCAGCCGACTTCTCGACGGAACCAACGACGAAACCAACAATCTCGTCGTCCACCAACGCGGCGAAAGTGACAAAATCGGGCGCCAACAAACAATAGACAAGCTGGTCTCTGCTAAAAGCCTCATCCGTGAAACATTCAGCCTCAATCCTAATCAGGCTTCCCAAGTCGTCGACAGTCGCCCTCCGAACGTTGAAACCCAATTGGTGCTCCTCAAAAACATCCATTTCGTGTTTTCCGTTTATTTAGATGTTCGTCGAGAAAACGAGGCGGCTTACTGAAACCTGAAAACAAAAACCTCGCCATCAGCCTTCTCTTCATACAACTCAACAGTCCTCTCGACGACATTACATGCTTGGCCAAGAAACAGAAGATGGCTGCCGCAGCGTTCCATGCAGTCCGACGCCCCAAAGCCCGAAAAAGGAATCTGGGCACGAAACATTTCCCTCAAGCATTGGTTGATGGCGCATTCCATCTTCTTGTCTGTTATGCCTGCTACGACGGCTGTGAGGCTAACATCCTTGTCCGACAAAAGGTAGTCAATGTGCCACCTTTTCACCTTGTCTTTTCTAATGTGCCTTCTGACTCGTCCGCCAAGACCCGACGACCCCTTGCCTAACGCAGAACCAGTGTAGGCGTAATAGCCCTTTTGAAAAGACCCTGAACCTAATCTACCGATTACTATTTGCTTCTGGGCTCGAACAAAAAATATAAGCGTATAATTTCCCCTAGCACCAGAAAGCGTATCTAAAACAGACGACGTGCCTTCATCCAAGCTTCTTTCCATGCCCATTGTTTCCTTAACAGTTGTTCATAGAGCCACTGGTTTCAATGATTACTTTCTTTCATTTATTGGAAAAGATAAAGGTTAATACAGCTCTTCATTGAAGAAAATGTTGAAGAATGATGTCTGCAAAAAACCCGAAAAACCATGAAAAAGTGACGTTAAAGTTCCTCGGCATCTTCAAAAAAGCTTACGGCAACGGCCAAGCCTTAATCGAAATTCGAGAAAACGACGACCTTGAGACCGCGGTCAAAAAACTATGTGAAACATCCCCGAACCTTAAACAAGTGCTAGTTGACCCTGAACTTGGCAACCCTCTTTCTAACGCTGTCATACTCGTGAATGGCGTCGAAATCGGGCTACTGAAAGGATTAGAGACTGAGCTAAAGGACAAGGACGAAATCGTGTTCATTCCCGTAATCCACGGCGGATAATCAGCTATTTTTTAGCATACTTCCTAGGGTTAGATTCGAAGGTTTCTCTGCATTTAGCTGAACAGAAATAATACGTCTTTCCATCATAGTCTGTTCTGTACTCTGTTGACTGGTCAACATCCATTCCGCACACTGGGTCCTTAAACGTAGGTTGGGTTACAGTAAACTTGGCTCCTTCAGGCTCGAACTTTCTCAGCGTCTGACTGTTGAAAGCCACAATGACCGTACTGAGAGACATCAGCACGGCGCCAACAGCGGGACTGACCACCACCCCTAACCCAGCGAAGACGCCTGCGGCAAGCGGAATCGCTAAAATGTTGTATCCCGCTGCCCACCAAAGGTTCTGAACCATCTTGGAATAAGTTTTCCGCGAAAGGTCAGCTACCTTCGCAACGTCCCTCGGGTCGTTCCTAACAAGAATTATATCTGCGCTTTCAACCGCGACATCAGTTCCAGCGCCTATCGCGATTCCAACGTCAGCAGTAACGAGGGCAGGAGCATCATTGACGCCGTCGCCGACCATCGCAACCTTAAATCCTTTAGCTTGGAGAAGTTTGACTTTTTCCGCTTTCTGGTCGGGCAGAACCTGCGCGAAGAAGTCGTCAATTCCAAGTTCCTTTGAAACAGTTCGTGCAACAGTCTCGGAGTCGCCTGTAAGCATGAAAACCTTAACGTTGCCTTTTTTAAGTTCCCTAACAGCCTCGAAAGATTCTTGCCTAATCATGTCGGAGAGTCCGAAAGCTCCAGCAAGTTTTCCGTCGACAACCGCGAACACAACCGTTTTTCCCTGTTCCTGAAGAGCCGCAATCTCTGGGCTTTGAGCTTTGACGCCAAGTTCATCAAGGAGGCTCAGGCTTCCCACGTAAACCTCTTTGCCTTCCACTTTCCCGTAAGCCCCCAGCCCCGGAATGGCTTTAAACCCGTCAGCATCAGGCACTGTTACTCCATTCTTCCGTGCGTAATCAACAATCGCCGTGGCTATTATGTGCTCAGAGTTAAGTTCGACACCCGCGGAGAGTCCCAAAAGTTCATTCTCCGGTACGTAGGAAACCATGTCTGTCACGCCGAACTTGCCTACTGTCAGCGTGCCCGTTTTGTCGAAAACGACTGCGTCCACGTCCTTGACCATCTCGAACGCTCTTCGGTCTCGGATTAGAATGCCGCTTTTGGCTGTTATCGAAGTTGAAAGCGCAACCACAAGAGGAATAGCTAGACCTAACGCGTGAGGGCAGGCGATGACCAGCACCGTCACAGCCCTTTCGAGAGCAAAATCTGCTTGCCCCAACCCGAACCAAACAACGTAAGTCGTTATTCCAGCAACAAGCGCCACATAAAACAACAAAGCTGCTGCCCTGTTCGCCAAATCCTGAGTCCTTGACTTACTCTCCTGCGCTTGTCCAACTAGCCTAATTACTTGGGCAACGTACGTTTCTTCGCCAGTCCTCGTAATCTTGACCTTTAAGGCTCCTTCGCCGTTGATGGCGCCGCCGATAACCTTTGCGTCCACCTTTTTGTTGACTGGCTTCGATTCGCCTGTTAAAAGCGCCTCGTTAACAAACGATTCTCCGTCAACAACTTCGCCGTCTGAGGGAACCTTCTCGCCGGGACGAACCAGAACAACATCGTCAGCCTTCAGCTGAGAAACTGGAACATCCACAACTTCGCCGTCCCTAAGAAGATGGGCAACAGTCGGCATAATTTTAACAAGTTCTTCCAAAGCCCTCGAAGCGCCGAGGACACTTCTGGCTTCTATCCAGTGACCGAGAAGCATCACATCAATAAGCGTCGCCAGCTCCCAAAAGAAATCCTTCCCAGACATGACTGTGGGCAAAAAAACTGTGCCCGCTGAGTAAAAGAAAGCCACCGAAATCGCCGTGCCAATCAAAGTCATCATACCTGGCAAGCGGTCTCTGATTTCTTGGAGCAGCCCTTTTATGAACGGCAAGCCGCCGTAAAGGTAGACCACTAACGAAAGCAGGAATAAAACTTCTTTCTGGAGCGGAATCACAAGAACAAAATTGAACCATTGCTGGATCATCTCGGAAAGAAGCAGTATGGGAACCGTGAGCGCGAGTGAAATCCAAAACTTTTTCTTGAATTCCGCCATGTGATGGGCGTGCCCAACGTGGGATGACCCACCGTGTCCTTCATGACCGCTCATGCTGTGGTGCTGATGACTCATTGCAGTTCCTCTTTCATTTTGGCGTATTGTTCCGTTGTCAACTCGCCCCTTGCATACCGCTTTTTAAGTATCTCTAAAACGTCCTCACGTTCTCTAAAGTGAAATCCGCCTACTCTTAATGGTTCTCTGAGGAAATAGTAGGCTCCTAATGCCAGTGAAGCTAAGAAAAACACTGGTATGAGGAACCTTATTCCCCATCCGAACCTCATCATCCCTATCATCCAAGATATGTGTCTACCAATATGCCAGAAAAATATTGTTGCGAAGCCTCCCGCGAATAATAGAACCATTAAAACAGTGACGCTGACTATGATGGCTTTCGTCATTTTCATCACCTTGAATTATAATTGTGTTACCGAAATATATAAATGTATCTTGAAAAGATATATCTGTTGATGTAACATATGACTACGGAAACAATCGAGGAAACAATCTCAGACTTCTCAAGGTTCTACATACTCACGATCCTCTACGAATCCCCTTCCCACGGATACGCGATAATTGTCAAATTCAAGGAAAGACTCGGAAAAGACATAACCCCAAGCCTCGTCTACCCGTTTTTGCGAGACCTTGAACAGCAAGGCATGGTAAAATACATCCTGAAGCCCGTTGGCAGAAAGAAAAAGAAAGTTTACGAGCTCACTGAAACAGGCAAGCAATTTTGTACAAGGCTCTTTAAGCGGTTCGCAACATTAATCTCAGCAGCTCTCGAACCAAACTTGCTCGTCTGCCACCACTGCGGATGCAAGGTCTATGAGGGCGGATACACGGAAACCATAAACGGGAAAGAAACCACCTTCTGTTGCTGTCACTGCGCTGAATCCTACAAAAAAGAAGAAGAATAAACCTAAACATTCATAATCATTTTCACTGATTTCAAGCGAACGATTGCGTTTAAGTAACGCATGTTATCATATAAAATGAGAAAAAAATGGTTAGACACAAAAATCCAAAAGTCCATAAAAGCAGTCATTATTTCTCTCGAACCTTTAATCCAATGTGGAAAAACCTTGCACGCCATTTAACAAGCAAATGCGAAAGGTGCGGAAACGAACGGTTACTCTCAATTTTCGACATCTACTCGTCTAGCCAAAGTACAATTTGTCCAAGCTGTTTGATGGAATCAGCAGCTCTCACTCCCCTAATTCGGCTCATCTTCTTTCATCTCGGAGTCAAGGAAAAAACCGTAAAGCAGCTTCTGAAAGACCCCCTTATTCGCAGATGCATGCTTGGCGTGGTGAAGGGGATTGCATGTTTCGGGGTAAGGTTTCCTCAGTCGGCTGGGGCGCCAATTACGATTGTGTGGAACTACACGAACAGGTGCAACCTGAACTGTTTGCACTGCCACCAAGATTCTTCTCCTATGTCTACGTATCCTGAACTGACGACTTCTCAAGCTTTCGAAGTAATCGACAACATGAGCGAAGCAGGAGTGGCGATACTGACTTTTTCTGGCGGCGAACCCTTACTTCGCGGAGACTTATTCGACGCCATCGAACGGGCAACCGATAAAGGCATGCTTTGCACAATCGCTTCCAACGGCACGCTCATGACCAAAGAGGTTGCGGAAAAACTGTCAGCTGCTGGCATCAGACGGGTGGAAATAGGGCTTGACGGAGCCAACGCTGAAACGCACGATTTCCTGAGAAACAACAAGGGTAGTTTTGATGCCACTGTTCAGGGGATAAGGAATTGTGCAGAAGTCGGTTTCGACGAACTTGCTGTCACGATGACTCTTCACTCGAAAAACGTCAATGAGCTGGACGACACCATTGTCTTAGCGGAAAAGCTTGGGGCAACAAGGTTCTATCTCAACCGCCTTATTCCTGCTGGTCGAGGGGCAGATGCGCTTTATCTTGATGTGACGCCCAAAGAAAAGATTATGGCGTTGGAAACACTTTACGACAAATTCCGCGCAAGCATAGTCAAAGGTTCAGGGATACAATGTTACGCTCGGGGGATGACGTATTACGCCCGAGTCTGCCACGAGCGGTCAGAAGGCAGCCTATTCACGGTAAGCGAGGCTTTGTCTGGCTACGAAAAAATGTTTCAGGACAAGTTTGGACTTGAAATTCCGAAGATTGTAACAAAATTCGCGTCAGGATTCGGCGGATGCTCCGCAGGCTTAACCTACGCTGGGCTTACTGCTTCCGGAGACTTACTTCCGTGTGTTCCTGCGCCGATAAAACTGGGCAACCTCCTTGACCAAAAATTAGAGGACATTTGGATTGGCAATAAACTGCTTAATCACATTAGAAACAGGAAAGCGCTGAAAGGTTCCTGCAATAAATGTCTATACAGCGAACTGTGTGGCGGCTGCAGATACACGGCATACATAACAAACGGAGATTGGTTGAAACCTGACTCTTCCTGCCCTTTTGGTCCAAAAGTATAGAATGTTTGAAAACAGCATTTCTTTTTTTGAAAAGCAGATTCCTAAGTGAAAAGTTAAATTTATACCAAAATTTTATTTTCATTAGACTATAATTCTTATTACGATTTGGTTCGAGATTCAAGGATGGATAAAACGTGAAGAACATAACAATCGAGTGGAAAAATGGCAGCCCCAAAGGAAAATTGGAAATAGCTGACGGAAAATTTGGAAAATTGGTTATTTTAAAGGGTCAAGGCGCTATTACAGGTGAAAGTTTCGAATTTACGTCTCACGGCTCGTGCGGACTTAATGTCTCGATTAAGGAACATAGCCTCAATTTTGGGTCCGGGGCAACCATAATTACTGTTCGCACGGTTGCGAATCCTTTCAGTTTCTTTCTGAGAGACGTAAGTAAAGAATACCCAATTTTTGTTCCCGACTACGGCGTAATTGTCACTGACGCGAATGACAAACGTTCCTACGAACAAATCGAAGATACCATACGCAATTGTGGGCTGAAAACCAAGCTACAGCAAATTCAGAACGAAGAAGAAGAAAGTTACGAGGAAGCAGCAGCCAACACACGGAAACTTCGCTGCCCAACTTGGTTAGGAGTAAGCCGAGACATACGCATCTTCGAGGTCGACTTTCGAGGAGGAAGACTGGACTGGATTCAGCCGCGGTTCCATGGTCCGCTGGTTTCGCTTCCTGAGTCAAACAATAATCCCGTTTGTTACCATTTTTTTGTCGGACGCGGCATCGGGTGTGTCGAAAACGTGTCTCGAAGCTTGGAAGACGGCGTTCTACCTATCCTACGCGGGTCTATTACCGATGAAGATGTCAACTACAACGTTACAGCGTTCGTAACGCTTGAAAGAAACGAGCTTACGTCGAAGAGCCTTCGGGGCACACACTTCCTAGTCGCGGACGGAAACGCGTTTGGTCACACGTTCACTGAAGGGCAAGAGAGAGAATTTCAAGCGCTTCAGCCAGAGGAAATGAACCGAGACGAAGAAACAGTTCTCTTCTACCGAATTAAGGCAACGAACACGTCTTCAGTGCCACGTTACGCATGGTTCAAAAATGTCCATCCCACATCGAGCCAACCTTTGAAGTATTCGTTCGACGGAAACACGGGATTCGGAGTCTACGACAGCGGTCGGGTCTTCTGTGCCTCAAAAATCAACAGCAAACCATTGCCACAAGAGGAAATAGCCATTCTGCTCAAGCCAAACGAAACAGCTGTATTCGACTTTATCCTTCCTCACCGCCCGATTCCGAAGGAGCGAGCCTTGCAGCTGACGCAACAAAACTTCGAAGTCCGCCATTTGGAATGCCGAGAATTCTGGAAAAAGAAGCTGGAGTCCGCTGCAAGAGTGAAGATTCCCGAGAAACGAATTGACGAAATGGTTAGGGCTGGGCTGTTGCATTTGGACATCGTTACTTACGGGCTTGAACCCGAAGGCACTGTAGCGCCCACAATAGGCGTGTACTCTCCGATCGGTTCGGAAAGTGCGCCAATCATACAATTCATGGACTCCATGGGTTGGCACAAGCTAGCCCGACGGTCCCTAATGTATTTTCTTGATAAACAACGCGAAGATGGCTTCATGCAGAACTTCGACAATTACATGCTTGAAACGGGGGCAGCCTTATGGAGCATGGGAGAGCATTACCGTTACACGCGAGACGATGCATGGATTAAACGCATTGCACCGAAACTGTTGAGGTCCTGTGAATACATCGTAAATTGCCGCAAGCGGAACAAGGACGAAGGGTTACGCGGAAAAGGCTACGGAATGATCGAAGGACAAGTAGCCGACCCGAACGACCCGTACCACCAGTTCATGCTGAACGGATACGCGTATCTTGGCCTAAGCCGCGTCGCAGAGATGCTTTCCAAAATAGAACCCGAACAATCAAGAAGACTAAGGCAGGAAGCAGAGGAACTAAAAAGCGACATTCGCGGAGCTTTCTTTGAAGCAATAGCAAGGTCACCTGTTGTGCCGCTTGGCGACGGAACCTGGTGTCCCACTGCACCTCCTTGGGCAGAAGCCAGAGGTCTCATGTCGCTTTACGCTGAAAAGGGCAACTGGTTCTCTCACCTAACCTTCTTCTGCAGAGACTCCCTCCTTGGACCGTTTCACCTGATTTTTCAGGAAGTCATCGATCCCAAAGAGAAGGTGGCGGACCATTTGGTTAATTGCTGCACGGAGTTGATGCACGAATGTAATGTCGCATTAAGCCAACCCTACTACAGCCAGCACCCGTGGGTTCACCTCAGACGCGGCGAAGTCAAAGCGTTCCTGAAAACCTACTACAACAGTCTCGCAAGCCTTTCCGACCGAGAAACCTACTCGTTCTGGGAGCACTACCCAGGAGTCGGCAGCCCCCACAAGACGCACGAAGAAGGGTGGTTCCTGATGCAGACGCGTTGGATGCTGTGGATGGAACAAGGCCAGACGCTGAAGCTGCTTTCAGGAATCCCCAGAGACTGGATGAAAAACGGCAAACGCATAGAACTAAACAGGGTTGCCAGCTATTTTGGACCCATATCGCTTAAAGTTGAATCGAAACTGAAGCAAGGTCGGATCGTGGCAAAGATAGAATGCTCCTCAAAACAGCAGCCGAAACGCATTGAACTCCGTCTCCCACACCCGCAAGGCAGAAAAGCAACAAACGTAAAAGGCGGAACCTACGACGCCCAAACTGAAACAATCAAAATAAAACCTTTCAAGAACAGTGCCGAAGTCACCCTAGAATTCTGAAGAAATAATCCTTAACGAAACTGAAAAAGTGCACCAGCTGGAATCGGAATACGATTTTGCTGTTTTTTTTAATCAGATAAGAGTACGGACCTTTCCTGAGCTAACATTGAAAATTCTACAATTATTACAATTTGCCTATAGAATGCGATAGAATTCGCCACCATCTGGAAATCAATTAATCGCCCTAGCAAAAATCATAAAAACTTGGATTAAAAAGGTATTCTCGGTGAGTAAGCTGACAGAAATTTACGGGTTTGTTGATAAGAACTCTGATTTGTTTTTGGAAGAGTTCAGAGAAGCCATCCGCAAGCCCGGAATCAGTACTGAGAACACCGGGATGAAGGAGACGGTTAATTGGCTCGTTACAAAGATGAAAGAAAACGGAGTAGAAGACGTTCAGACTTTTGAGACGCAAAGACATCCCATGATTCTAGGTAGAGTGGGTAAAACTGCCAAACGAACGTTGCTTGTTTACGGCCATTATGATGTCCAGCCGCCTGGAGATAGGAAGGATTGGAAGGTTGATCCTTTTGCAGCCGAAGTCGTGGACAACTGCATTATTGGAAGGGGAACCTGCGACATGAAGAACAACCTGATGGCAAGCATACAAGCAGTTAAGGTTCTTCTTCAGTGCAAGAAATCAGTACCTATTAATCTGGTCTTTTTGTTTGAAGGTGAGGAGGAGATCGGAAGTCCAAGTCTAAAACCGTTCATTGAAGAACACAGGCAGGAGCTCTCAACTTGTGACGCTATTCTCTGCGGAGATGGGAGCGGAGAAAACAGGATGGGTCAAAGCCTTCTTGTATATGGCTTGAAAGGGATGCTTTCTGTAGAATTGTCCGTTAAGTCGCCAACAGGCACTGACATCCACAGCATGTACGCTGGAATAACCGACAATCCTGCTTGGAGACTAATATCTGCGCTTGGGTCTCTGAAGGATGGTGAGAAGGTGCTTGTCCCTCACTTCTATGATGGTGTGAAAATGCCTAGCTTAGCAGAGAAAAAGAAGTATGGTCTGGACAGAATTGCTATTAGTAGAGAGGAGCTTGAGGAAGCATTCGATCTAAAGATAAAGAAAGAGATGAGCGTTTCAGAAGCATTGCTCGAACTCTTTTACAAACCAACATTAAACATAAACGGATTGTGCAGCGGTTACACTATTGAGAAGGGAATAAAAACAATAGTACCTGACAAAGCTTGGGCACACATTGATATTAGATTGGTGCCAGGCCAAGATTCGTCAATCATACTTGAAAACTTAAAGGCATATTTGGTGAGTGAGGGTTTCAATGATGTTGCTGTTGAAAAGTCAGGTTTCGACGCTCCTACCTACAGATTAGACCCGCATGAGAGAATCGCGCAGGTTGTCAGTGACTGTATGAAAAAGGTTGTGAGCGAGAAGACAATGGTGATGCCGATAATGCCAGGTTCAGGAGCATTGGTTTGTCTTCCTCACATTTTGGGTAAACCCATGGCTTTTGCAGGTTCAGGCGGCATCCATATGGCTCATAGACCTAACGAATTCATAACCAAAGAGCAGTATCTAAAGGGAATAAAGCTCTTCGCCACAATATACAACGACTATGCTTCATAATTACTTCTTAACGACAGAACAAGATTTAAGAGGAAGTTTATGTGCTCCGGCCGGGATTTGAACCCGGGTTTCCGACTGTCTTCCCGTTTCGGGTCGAAAGGCCGGAATACTTGGCCGGACTATACTACCGGAGCATGAGCTTTTGTGTATCAACTGGATTAGGGTGCTTCGTATTTTAAGGTTTTTACTTTTATTCATAGTGGTTTCTGGAAAAAGAGTAATTGTGGAGTGACTGTGAGAGAGTTCCTTTCTTTATTTTTATCTTTTAAGGCGATTGCTGGTTTCATGTTTGTCCTGACAGGAAGTTCATTTGGGCGAGTCTGTCCATGACTTCGACTATGGCT
>CAZRIK010000027.1:0-21843 GCA_964600125.1 uncultured Candidatus Bathyarchaeia archaeon | reverse complement strand
TTCTAAAACGAGATTCCCAATGTTTTCTCCAGCACATAGCCCAAAAAGATTTTTAAGCATTCCAGATGTCTATTGTGCAGTTCTCGCTGAGGACATGCAAACCGAAAGATTCTGTGAACCAAAGATAACTAGGAAGGATTTGAAATGGTGAAAATGTCAGGCGCCAAAGCATTAATCGAGTCCCTGAAGAAACAGAAAGTCGAAGTCATCTTCGGCATACCAGGAGGATACGTGTTACCCATCTACGACGTGCTCTACGACTCAGACATAAAACACATCCTCATGAGGCACGAACAATGCGCGGCTCACGCGGCTGACGGATACGCCCGCGCAAGCGGACGGGTCGGCGTATGCATGTCAACCTCTGGACCTGGGGCAACAAACCTCGTAACGGGCATAGCCAACGCCTACATGGATTCTTCGCCGATCATTGCCTTCACAGGCAACGTTCCGAGAGCCTTCATCGGGAAAGACGCTTTTCAGGAAACCGACATCGTAGGCGTGACGACACCGATAACCAAATGCAACTTTCAAATCACGAGCGCCAAAGAGATTCACAAGATAGTGAAGACAGCTTTTTATGTCGCCTCGACAGGCAGACCTGGACCTGTGCTTGTTGACTTGCCCAAGGACACCCAGACGGAGGTGGACAACATGGAATTCGACAATGGTATAACTCTACGAGGTTACAAACCAAACGTTGAGCCTCACCCACTGCAGATAGAGAAGGCAGTGAAACTGTTGATTCAAGCTGAAAGACCCGTCATTGTTGCTGGCGGCGGAGTAATCACGTCGGGAGCGTCACGGGAGCTTTTAGCCTTAGCTGAGCTTCTCGTTGCACCCGTTTCGACAACGCTTATGGGGAAAGGCTGCATCCCCGAAAACCATCCGTTATCGCTTGGGATGCTGGGAATGCACGGAACTATAGCCGCGAACAAAATTGTTCCCGAAGCAGACGTGTTGCTGGCGGTTGGAATGCGGTTCACTGACAGAAGCACGGGAAAAGCTGAAACGTTCTGTCGAGACGCAAAAATAATTCACATAGACATAGATTCCGCTGAGATCGGAAAAAACATCAGACCGCACGTTCCGATCGTTGCCGACGCGAAGATTGCCCTGAAAGCCATCCAAGACCGCCTCGTAAAAAGTTTCCGCAAGAAGGAGCGGTCAACGTGGATGAGCAGGGTCCAAGAACAGAAGAAGCAGCAGGCTGAGATGGAGAACAAGGACGGGATGACTCCTATGCACCTGTTAGTCGAACTGCGGAAGATACTGCCTGAAAACGCGATAATAACCACTGAAGTTGGCCAGAACCAGATGTGGGCAGCTTTATATCTGAAATCCTACAAGCCTAGAACGTTCATCAGTTCAGGCGGTCTCGGCACAATGGGCTTCGGTTTCCCCGCGTCTCTCGGAGCAAAGGTTGCGTGCCCCAACGTTCCCGTCGTGGACATCGCGGGCGACGGAAGCTTCGTCATGACCGAACAGGACTTGGCTTCATCGGTCGCTTGTAAAATTCCAGTCACGGTCATAGTGCTGAACAACTCGGTTTTGGGCATGGTGGCACAGTGGCAGAGACTATTCTATAACAGGCGTTACTCGGGCATTGACCTTGGAAAGAATCCTGACTTCGTCAAGTTAGCTGAAGCCTATGGAGCTCAAGGCGTCCGTGTTGGCTCGCCAGAGGAGTTCGTGAAAGCTGTGAAAGCAGCCATAAAAAGCGACGTCACAACGGTCGTTGACGTGCCGATTTCGCCTGAGCAGAACGTGTTTCCGATGGTTCCTCCAGGAGCTGGAATCGACAAGATAATGATTGGGTGATTTGTATGCCGAAAGAAGAAAAAATGTACATAGTGTCAGCAATCGTTGAACACAAGCCAGGCGTGCTCTACAGCGTCTCCAACATGTTCCGAAGGAGAGGATTCAACATCGAAACCATAACTGTTGGAGCAGCCGAACAGAAGGACCTTGCCCGGTTGACGGTGACGATCAAGGGAGACGAAAGAATGGTTGAACAGAGCGTCAAGCAGCTCCATAAACTCATAGACGTCGTCAAAGTCAGCATTCTGGAGCCCGAAAACACTGTTTCTAGGGAGCTGGCGCTCGTAAAGGTGAACACGGTTGACACGAAGGTCAGGTCGGACGTCATCAACTACACTGAAATCTTTAAGGGGCATGTCGTTGACGTTGCGCACGATTCGCTGGTCGTCGAAATCACGGGCGACTCGGACAAGATAAACGCTTTCATCGAGTTGATGAGACCCTTTGGCTTGAAGGAAATCGCGAGAACAGGCGTTACAGCATTGTCAAGAGGAATGAGATCAGCAAGAATGGAGTAAGGAAAGGTGAATCTGGAAAATGGTTAAAGTATATTTCGAAAAAGACGCATCCCTAAATCCGCTGAAAAACAAAACAATAGCCGTAATCGGATACGGAAGCCAAGGGC
Source organism: uncultured Candidatus Bathyarchaeia archaeon (assembly GCA_964600125.1). GTDB lineage: Archaea > Thermoproteota > Bathyarchaeia > Bathyarchaeales > DTEX01 > JAGTRI01. The sequence goes on along the minus strand of CAZRIK010000027.1, from coordinate 19,397 downwards.
ACGCGCAAGCCCAGAACATGAGAGACTCAGGCTTAAACGTAATCGTGGGTCTCAGGTCAGGAGGAGAATCTTGGGAAAGAGCCAAAAAAGACGGGTTCAAAGTCTACCAAATCTCAGAAGCAGCGAAAAAGGCTGACGTTATCTTCGTCTTGGTGCCCGATATGGCTCAACCCGACGTCTATAAGCAATTAATAGCTCCCTACCTGTCTGAAGGCAAGACCTTGGACTTCGCCCACGGCTTCAATATCCGCTTCAAACAGATTGTCCCACCAAAAAATGTGGACGTGATAATGGTTGCCCCAAAAAGCCCAGGCATCAGGCTAAGGGAAACATACCAAAGTGGCTTCGGTGTGCCTGCGTTGGTTGCTGTTTACCAGAATCCTTCAGGCAAAGCCATGGAGACCGCTTTGGCTGCTGCGAAGGCGCTTGGCAGCACAAGGGCAGGAGTAATCGAGACCACCTTCAAGGATGAGACCGAAAGCGACCTTATCGGCGAACAGACGGTTCTGGTCGGCGGCTTAATTGAGCTCATCAAGAACGGGTTTGAGGTACTCGTTGAAAACGGGTATCCAGCTGAATTAGCCTACTTCGAAGCCTGCAACGAAGCCAAGCTCATAATGGACCTGATATACCAGAAAGGAATCATCGGCATGCTTCGAGCGGTCTCTGACACGGCAAAGTACGGCGGACTGGTAGTAGGTCCCAAAGTTGTTGACAGCCACGTTAAAGAAAACATGAAAAAAGCCGTAAAAGCTGTCCAAGACGGCAGTTTCGCCAAAGAATGGATTGAGGATCACGAGTCTGGAGAGAAGAGGCTCAAAGCCCTCATGGACGAGATTGAGAAGCATCCGCTTGAGCAGGTTGGCAAGACCATCAGGAAGACCTCAGGCATCGAAAAATAACAAAGTCATCATGGAAAAACGAAGACAATGAACATTGCGGAGAAAATTCTCGCGTCATCTTCAGGAAAGGACGAGGTTAAACCAAGCGACATCATCGACGCTAAAGTCGACAAGGCAATGATCAACGAAATCACTGGACCACTCGCCATCCAAGCGTTCAAGGAAATCGGAACCCCGAAAGTTTGGGACAAGAAACGCTTAGTCATGATTCTGGACCATCATGTTCCCGCTGACTCCGTGAAGTCAGCTGAGCTTCATAGAATCATGAGAGCCTTTGCCAAGGAACAGGGCGTACCGTTGTTTTATGACGTAGGTCACGGAGGCGTCTGCCACCAGGTCATGGTTGAGAAAGGTCATGTTCTCCCAGGTGAACTCGTTGTAGGCGCAGACTCTCACACGTGCACCTATGGTTGCGTAGGCTCCTTCGCCACGGGCATAGGCTCCACGGAGATGGCTGGAGTCTTCGCCACTGGAACAATCTGGCTTAAGGTTCCATCGTCCATCAGAATTGTGGTGGACGGAAAATTCAGGAAGTCCGTGACTCCCAAAGACCTCATATTACACGTAATTGGCGAGGTCGGAGCTGACGGCGCAAACTACAGGGCTGTAGAGTTCACGGGTTCAGCCATTAGCGGAATCGGCATGAGCGGGCGGATGACCATCTGCAACATGACGGTTGAGATGGGCGCCAAAACGGGCTTAATCAACCCAGACAAGGTTACTCTGGAATACGTCAAAACCGTCACCGATGAGCCGTTCAAGGTTTTAACAAGCGACCCCGATGCGACATACGAAAAAACGGTTGAGGTAAACTTGGACAAGCTTGCATCTCAGGTCGCATGCCCGCACTCGGTTGACAACGTGAAGCCTGTTAAAGACGTCGAAGGAACCAAAATTGACCAGGCTTTCATAGGCTCGTGCACAAACGGTCGGCTGGAAGACCTTGAACTGGCAGCAAGGTTCCTTAAAGGAAGAAAGGTCGCCAAAGACGTGAGGCTAATTGTTATTCCAGCTTCGCAGGAGGTTTACATGCAGGCTTTGCAGCGTGGCTTGTTCGAGGTTTTTGTGAAGGCTGGGGGTTTCGTGTGCAATCCTACGTGCGGAGCCTGTTTTGGCGGTCACATGGGGTTACTTACTGCTGGCGAAGTCTGCGTTAGCACTTCTAACAGAAACTTCGTGGGAAGAATGGGCAGCCCCGAAGCCCAAATATTCTTGGCTTCTCCAGCCACCGTCGCCGCTTCAGCTGTTGCTGGCAGGATTGTTGATCCAGCGGATTTTAAGGAGGCTTAGCAATATGAAGGTTTCAGGTAAAGCTACGGTTTTCGGGGACGACGTGAACACCGACGCCATTATTCCCGGCAAGTACTTGACTTTGTTGGACCCAGCGGAGATGGCGAAGCACGCGATGGAAGGTTTGGTTCCGAACTTTTCGGAAAAAGCCAAAAACGGCGTCATCATTGTTGCTAGAAAAAACTTTGGGTGCGGGTCAAGCCGTGAGCAGGCTCCGTTGGCTCTAAAGTATGCTGGCGTAAAGTGCATACTCGCTGAGTCCTTTGCCCGAATATTTTTCAGGAACGCAATCAACATCGGGTTGCCTGTTCTCGAAAGCCCAAACGTCTCGAGAGAGGTCGGGGAAGGCGATGTGCTCGCGGTCAGCCTCGAAGAGGGTAAAATCGTGAACGAAACACGAAAACACGTTATCAAGGCGACGAAGCTTCCCGAATTCATTCTTGAGATTCTGCAGGACGGGGGCTTAATCGCTCACTTGAAAAAGAAGGGAGGAAAAAACCTGTGAAATACAAAGTCGCCCTAATCCCGGGGGACGGAATCGGTCCAGAATTAACTGAAACCACGCTTTGCGTCATGGACGCGGTTCAGGAAAAGTTCGGTCTAAAGCTTGATTTTGCCAAGCTGGAGGCAGGTGACGCTTGTCTGGAAAAGAGGGGAGTTGCGCTTCCCGAAGAAACTGTTGAGGCGATTCGTGACTCTCATGTATGCTTAAAGGGACCAGTGGGCGAAACTGCCGCTGACGTCGTTGTCAAGTTGAGGATGATGCTTGACCTTTACGCCAACATTCGCCCAATAAAGGCGTACCCTAGGGTGCCGTGCCACAGAGACGACATCGACCTCGTTATTGTGAGGGAAAACACGGAGGGACTCTACAAGGGCTACGAGTTCATGATTGACGACGTTGCTGTCGCGTTAAGAGTCATCACCCGAAAAGGCAGCGAACGCATAGCCAAAAAAGCCTTCGAAATAGTTATGCAGAGAAACGGCAAAAGAAAAGTTACAGCTGTCCATAAAGCCAACGTTTTGAAAAAGACGTGCGGGCTCTTCGCCGAAGTCTGCAGAGAAGTCGCAAAAAAGTATCCGAACGTAAGCTTCAACGAACAGTACGTTGACGCGGCTTCGATGAGGCTGATCAAGGAGCCCCAAGAGTACGACGTGATTGTCACGACGAACCTTTTCGGCGACATCCTCTCAGACGAAGCAGCCCAGCTGGTCGGCGGACTCGGCATGGCTCCAGGCGCAAACATCGGCGACAACTTTGCCCTTTTTGAACCCGTCCACGGGGCTGCGCCTACGAGGGTCGGCAAGCACACGGCTAACCCGTGCTCGATGGTCTTAGCCTCGAAGATGATGCTTGAATGGCTAGGCGAAAAACACAACGATCCTACATGTGCAAAGGCAGCTGACGCAATCGAACAAGGCATGGTCAAAGCATTAATCAAGGGATTAACGATTCCAGATTTTGGCGGCAAGCTCACGACGGTTCAGATGGGCGAAGCCATAGCTGCCGAGATTACAGAATTGAAGCTTTAGGTCACGGTTTTTGGAGGAAAAAGAAAACATGGAAAGAATCAGAATTTTTGATACAACACTGAGGGACGGAGAGCAGACGCCCGGCGTGTCTCTTACGCCTGAGCAGAAGTTGGAGATTGCTGTGCAGCTCGACAATCTAGGCGTTGACGCGATTGAGGCTGGTTTTCCGTCGTCATCTGAGGGTGAACAAAGAGCCATCAAAGACATAATGTCCGCTGGATTGAAGGCTGAGGTCTGCGGCTTAACCCGAACAAAGAGGAACGATTTGGACATTGCCTTGGCGTGCAACCCAAATTCGATTCATACTTTTATCTCAACCTCGGAAGTCCAGATGAAGTACGCGTTAGGCATGACTCCTGAACAGGTTTTGAAAGCTGCGGTGGACTCTGTCCAGTACGTTAAGGACCATGGAGTCGTCTGCGAGTTTTCGCCTATGGATGCGACGCGAACTGAGATGGCTTTTCTGAAGAAAATCTGCAAGGTAGCGGAAGAAGCGGGAGCGGACCGAATCAACATTCCGGACACCGTAGGCATTATGGAACCCAATTCTATGGAAAAGCTGATTCGGGACCTTAAAGCCGTCGTGAAGACTCCCTTGAGCGTCCACTGCCACAACGATTTCGGCTTAGCTGTTGCGAACTCTTTGGCTGGAGTGGTCGGGGGCGCATCTCAAGTCCACGTAGCCGTGAACGGTTTAGGAGAAAGAGCGGGGAACGCGTCGCTGGAAGAGGTCGTGATGGGGCTTCAGCTCATCTACAAAAAGGAGACAGGGATAAACACGCAGCTCCTTTACGGCACCTCAAGGCTTGTTTCCCGATTAACGGGCGTCATGATTCAGCCGAACAAGGCTATCGTTGGCGAAAACGCTTTCTCGCACGAGTCAGGCGTCCACACGCGAGGCGTGACCGTAGAACCTTTGACCTTTGAGCCGTTCAGCCCCGAGGTCGTAGGCAGGCGGAGAAGGCTGATTGCTGGCAAGCTCGCTGGGAAACACGGGATAAAGGCTGAACTTGAGGACGGGGGGCTGCATCCGAACGAGGCTCAGCTCATGGAGATCGTGAACCGCGTGAAAGACTTGGGTGACAAGGGCAAATCCGTGACGGACGACGACCTGTTTGCCATTTCGAGAACCGTCATCGGCGAGGGTGCTGAGGAACGAATCATCAATTTGACCGATTTCGCGGTAACAACCGGCATCCACGTCATCCCCACAGCTTCGGTGAAGCTGACGCTTGACGGCAAAGACTACATTGCTGCTGAAACAGGCGTAGGTCCAGTGGACGCTGCTATTAAGGCTATTCAGAAAATTACAGACAAACTCGCAAACGTGCGGTTGACGGAGTACCGTCTCGAAGCGTTGACAGGCGGGTCTAACGCCGTTGCAGAGGTCATAATAAAGGTCGAGGACAAAGACGGGAACGTCATTTCAGCAAGGGGCGCCCGCGAAGACATCGTGATGGCAAGCGTCGAAGCCATGATAAACGGCATAAACAAGCTGCTGGCAAGACAGAGACGTTAAGACTAACAATCGGGTCAAGCATCAAACGAGTGGCGCAACCTTCTTTTTGGAGAACAACCTTTTTTAGAATAGTATGTTCAGTTAGTTGAGGTTCAGGAAATGGGCAAGACCATATCCGAGAAGATTCTTAGCCGCGCTTCGGGCAAGGACGCCTACATGGGAGACATCGTCATCGCGAATGTTGATGCTGCCATGATGCACGATTCGATGGCGAAGCTCGTGATGGACGCCTTCAAGGAGATGGGCGGAAAACGGCTTTGGGACCCCTCCAAGGTCGCGGCTGTCATCGACCATGTTGCGCCAAGCGCCAACGAAGCCATTTCAGCGGTCCAGAAAAACCTGCGGGAGTTCGCCCTTCAACACGGAACCAACTTCTACGAGGTAGGCTCAGGCGTGTGCCACCAGCTCATGGTCGAATCTGACTTAGTATATCCGGGCGGTCTCGTCGTCGGCTCAGACTCTCACACGTGCACCTACGGGGCAATCGGCGCGTTCGCCACAGGCATAGGCTCCACGGAGATAGCTGCCGTTTTCCTGTCGGGGAAGCTGTGGTTCAAGGTTCCCGAAACATTAAGAATTATCGTTGACGGTGAGCTGCCACCCATGGTTTTCCCGAAGGACTTGATTTTGAAGGTTGTCGGAACCGTGAAGGCTGACGGAGCCAGCTACAAAGCCATAGAGTACTGCGGGTCAACCGTGAAGGCGATGGACGTCGAGGGGAGGCTGACCCTTTCGAACATGGCTATCGAGATGGGCGCCAAAACGGGCTTGGTTGAACCCGACGCGAAAACCGCATCTTACCTGAAAAAGCTGGGGCACAAGCCTCACGCGGGATTCAAAAGCGACGAGGACGCCGAGTATTGTGGGGAGCTCCGCTTCGACGCGTCAGAAATTGAGCCTCAGGTTGCGTGCCCAGACTTGGTTGACAACGTTAAACCCGTCTCGGAGGTTGAAGGGAAAGACGTCAATCAGGTGTTTATAGGCTCGTGCACGAACGGGCGTATCTCCGACCTCCGGATAGCAGCAGAAATCATGAAAGGAAAGAAAGCAGCGAAAGGAGTGCGCGTGATTGTTACCCCTGCTTCGCGGACGGTTTACATGCAGGCTTTGAGGGAAGGCTTAATCGAGGTTTTTGTTGACGCTGGGTGTGCAGTTTGCAATCCGGGTTGTGGACCGTGCGCTGGTGGGCACCAAGGCATCTTAGCGTCGGGCGAGGTGTGCGTTTCCACGTCTAACCGCAACTTTAAGGCGAGGATGGGAAGCGCGGAGTCCCAGATTTTCTTGGTTTCGCCTGCGACTGCGACTGCCACGGCAATTAATGGCAGGTTGACTGACCCCAGAAGACTTTTGAAGGAGGCTTAGGCTAATGGCGAAAAGTGGCAAAGCTTGGAAGTTCGGGGACGACGTCAACACCGACATCATAATTTCGGGGAAATACAAGCTCAGCATAACCGACCTTGACCAGCTCTCGAAGCACGCGATGGAAGCTGCCATGCCCGAATTCGCTGCGAAGGTTCAGAAAGGCGACTTCGTGGTTGCGGGAAGAAACTTCGGTTGCGGCTCAAGCCGTGAACAGGCGCCTTTAGTCCTTCAGCATCTGGGCGTGGTTGCCGTTGTTGCGAGGTCTTTTGCGCGAATCTTTTACCGGAACGCCTTGAACATTGGGTTACCCGCTGTTGAATGCGAGCAGGCTGACAAGATTATGGAGGGAGACCTGCTTGAGGTTGATTTGGCGAAGGGCGTTGTCAGGAACGTTTCGAAGGGCGAATCCTACGTTGTTAAGCCTTTTCCGCCTCAGCTGAGGGTCATTCTTTCCGAGGGCGGGCTTGTGAGTTACGTGAAGAAGCACGGGAAACTGCCGTGGCAAATTGCGTAATCCAGCTGCGTCATTTTTGGCTTAAAGCTTATAGTCCATGCGGTTCACAATAACTCATTTAGTTTGGAGGATTAAGGGTAAATGTCCACGCAGAAACTGTTTAGTCACATCGACTCGCACGTTGATGGCTACGTTGAAGACCTACGAAAAATCTGTCGGCAGCCAAGCATTTCCGCACAAAACAAAGGCATAGACAAATGCGTCCATCTCTTGAAGGAAATGATGACTGAGGCTGGAATCGACGTCAAGGTCATCCCGGTCAAGGACGGCAATCCCGTTGTTTTCGGCGAACTCAAGCCAGAAGGCGCCAAGCAGACTCTGGGATTCTACAACCACTACGACGTTCAGCCCCCTGAGCCCTTGGAGCTGTGGAGTTCTCCTCCCTTCGAAGCCAATGTTATAGACGGAAAAATCTTCGCCCGCGGCGTTGATGACAACAAGGGAAGTCTCGTAGCCCGCTTGGAAGCCGTCAAGGCTTTGAAGGCGGTTTACGGGGGAATCCCCGTGAACCTGAAGTTCTTCGTGGAGGGCGAGGAGGAAATCGGGAGCCCGCACCTCGAGTCGTTCGCCAAGGGGAACATGGACTTGCTGAGAGCCAACGGCTACGTGTGGGAAGGCGACGGCGTGGACCAGCAGAACCGCCCGAACGTCAGCCTCGGCGTCAAAGGCATACTCTACGTGGAGTTCAGGGTCAAGGGACCGAAGAGGGACGTGCACTCGTCGATGGCGCCGGTTGTTCCTAACCCGGCGTGGAGGCTGGTCTGGCTGCTTTCATCATTAAAAGGACCGGACGAGAAAATCAGGATTCCAAACTGGTACGACGAGGTTGTTCCGCCGACCGAAGAGGAGGTTAAGCTTCTCAAGGAAGCGCCCTTCGACGAAAAAGCCGACAAAGAAGAGCTGGGGCTCAAAGAATACCTCCATGGAGTAACGGGCGTCGAAAGCCAGGAAGCCCTGCGTTTCTCTCCGACGTGCAACGTCGCGGGGTTTGAAGCTGGGTACACGGGTCCGGGCTCGAAGACGGTTCTGCCATCCGAGGCGATGGCTAAGGTTGACTTCAGGCTTGTTGAGGCTCAGAAACCCGACGTTCAGCTCCAGCGGCTAAAAAAGTACCTGAAAACTCAAGGGTTCGGCGACGTTACGGTCATTAACCACGGCGGCTACGAGCCTGCGAAGACTCCGGTCAGCGATCCGTTCGTGAAGCGAGTCGTCGAAACGGCGGAAAAGGTCTATGGCGCCAAGCCTGTTGTTTGGCCGACGGTTGCGGGCACAAGCCCGTTCTACGTGGTCAAGAACTGGATGGGAATCCCCGTTGCTTCCGCGGGAGGCGTTGGGTATCCGGGGTCCAAGATTCACGCGCCGAACGAGAACATCAGAATCAGGGACTACGTCAACTCCGTCAAGTTCGTGGCTTCGCTGATCCGCTCCTTCGAAGCATGATGCCTCGCATCGCCTCGAAATTCGTTCGTCTTCTATGAAAATTTTAAGAACACATAAACCGTAATGTAATGCATTTGCGTTTCCTGATTTGGGGTGAGCTTGTTTGGTCAGGGAGTTGGCTCCTGAGGAGCTTCGAAGGGAGTGTTGATTCTCAGCGGCTACCTGTCTGACACATACGCTCGGGACAAGCCCCTGAGCCTTTCCGCACGCCTTGTCTTTGAGCAGAGCTACGGCGGGGTCGAGGGGGACAGCGCCTCAAGCACCGAGCTGTACACCCTCCTCTCAGCCCTTTCGGGCGTCCAAATTAAGCAGAGCATCGCGGTGACGGGTTCGGTTAACCAGAAGGGCGAGGTTCAAGCCATCGGCGGCGTCAACGAGAAGATCGAAGGATTCTACGAGGTGTGCAAGGCGCGGGGGCTCACGGGCGAACAAGGAGCCATGGTGCCCGATAGCAACGTCCAGAACCTGATGCTGAAGGAGGAGATCGTCGAAGCCGTCAAGGCGGGCAAGTTCCACTTGTACTCGGTGAAGACCGTAGACGAAGGCATCGAGGTCCTCACGGGCATAAAGGCGGGCAAAAGAAGGCAGGACGGCGCCTTCGACGAAAACATGGTCAACTACTGGGTCGACAAACGCCTAAGAGAAATGGCTGAACAGCTCAAAGAGTTCCCAACGTTGGCTATCGAAAAGAAAACGGAAGAATCCAGTTAAAAGTTGGCAAAGGATAGACACTTGACAAATTGATTAACGAAGAAACCTTTCTCTTCGTAGAATACTAAAGGGTCAAAAGAGAAACATGGACACCAAGAATCGCAGTTCTTTTATAGTCAAATTCCATTAACAGATTCTAGATTGCTTAAGAACTAGAAACAAAGCCATAAATTTCATAGAAGATACAGATGGCATGAGAAATAAATCCAGCGAATAATTAAGATAAACAGGGAAAATTATGTTGAATATAAGTATTAAAACTAAGCCAATTACAACGCCTTTTAAAATTATACGAGTTCCTTTCATGTATGTTAGTGGCTCTCATTTTAAAATATCAGCCTTGATTACGAATCTCGGTTCGCAAACAATTCAAGGAGGTCAATTGCAAATCAAAGTTAACTATGCATTCGGAAACTTCTTTGAACAAATGATAGGATATGTTAATGGGGTCATTCGTCCACAAGAGGAGGTGAAAGTTGACTTTCTAGGTAATGTTAAATGGGGGGTTGAAGCCAATGGGCATGCTATATTTCTTGCCCTTTTCTATGATAATACGGGAAATCTAATTCCTCTTTGTGATAAACAATCCAGACCTCTGGGATTGCAGTTTGATAGGGTAGGGGCACCACTTGGATACCATGTTCACACTTTCCATTCTCTAACTGTTGGAGAACTTTATACCTTAATGGCTTTAACAGTCAACTCGATTGCATTTATTACAAATATTATCCTGACAGCCCTATTGAATGGCACAAAACTATTAGAAAATTGGGACTCCCTATTAAATTATCAACTAACTCTATCTATACCTTTTTCTATAATCCTTGATTTGTTAATTGTTGCGGTAGTTATATGGATATTCTTCGTTTACGTTCTTTATGACCGTTACGGGTTATATAAATGACTATCAATTCCCGATTAATTATAACTACATTATTAAGATTATGCTGAAACTTTCACGTTAATTTAGTATTTATTCTCCATTGATTAATTAATTGATTAGTTAATTAGTTAGATAATTCTGTGTGTGAGAGAGAGGGATTGAGCTGTTGAGAGAGAGAAAAAGATTAAAATTTAATCCGACCAACCAACTACGTGTCTGTGACTCACGAATCAGACAAGCCTAGAATTTCTTTAAGCTGTTGAAATATATCAGTAGCAAATATCTGTCTACCGCAATATTCGCATGTAGTTAGATTACCCTTCTCAGGAAGCTTAATATTGCCATTGCAATAGGGACACATAGCTACATCAAGAATCAGTCCCTTACCCTCTTTGATTGACTTGATTGCTTGAAAATCAATAACAACCTGTACTTTTTCGTATTTCTCTTTTTGATAGACCTCAACAGCTTCTCTCAGTTTCTTAATTACTGTTTTTACATTTTTCATGGATGGAATTAGATAAAAATGAGTGATCCACTTATATTTACCTAAACCATAACGACTTTCTACGTTTTTAAATGGTTTTATGCTTATAGATTCTCCATAAGCCGATTGTTCCAAGGCGAAATTTTCTATATCATCGAATGGCATATCAAGTTGAATATGTGAATATCCTTGGACTGCCTTCGAATAGGCGATATATAATAGTCTTCTGTTTGTTAGTATAAGCGCACCCTTAAAATCGGTTTTACCGAAATAAAAGGAAGTAACATAAGGGTCATCAACCAGTCTCACACTGTGCAAAGAGCATATTATTCGTTCCCGATAACCAAGCGAAATGAGGTCTTTCCAACTGGATATTGGCACATTATGTCACATTATTTATATTTTTAACTTAGAAAATAAAGCTGTCTATTAAGCAAAAAGAGACATAAACTTTGGGGATTAAGATTTAGTTTTTTCCTTCTTTTGTGCAAAATCCTAAATGTAAGGTGCATGAAAACCTAATGAGTGGCGAAGTTTGTTTGGAGGAAATAGATGAAGCTTTCAACTGGCTTGTGTTGATTCTGACGATGCTTGCTGGGTCTTTAATTCAGTATCCAAGTCTCTACCCAACCTTCACGAATAGGTTACACCCAGAAATACCAGTGATGAGAGTTATTTTAATACCGTTGATTGTACTCATCATTTTTTGGCTCGGTTCACATTTAATCCAGAACAGGGGAATAAAAGTAGTTCTTAAGTGCTCTTCGTGGCTCTATTCCCTGTCGATTCTGACAGTAGATTTATTTTTCCTTGTAGGCGGCATCTTGGGAGTACATATTTTGGAATATGGAATCCTATGGATTGGGCTGACAAGCGTTGTGCCCACTTTAATTTATCTGAGCCTCATTCGCAAACAATACCAACTATTATATCCAGATTCACATTTCCTCAAAACTGATAAAAAGCAAGTACTCTTTTGCCTATTAGTTATTATGCCTACAATCGCTTCTATTCCTATTTTAGCAATCCCTTGACTTTAGAGCTGAAGCGAGATTTTCATATATTACTTGGCATAAGGGTAAACATCATAGAATGCAAAACTATTTATCGAAATCTCATTGCCAGAAGGTTTATTCGGAAGCTATTGTAGTTAGTGAAATAATTTGTTTTGCCAGAGAGTAGAGTAGTGTAGAGAGCACACAAAACAGAACAGCAGAATAGAGAATAGAAGAAGAAAAAGATAAAATTTAATCGATCAACCAACCTAAATTTTAGATAATCAATAATGGAAACTATTGTAAATGGTGAATGGCGGAGGGTAACTATGTCACTTGTACCAGAATTTGAGTTGGGCTTGTGGAACGCTTGGATTATTACGGTTCTAGGTTTTGTTCTCCCTTGGATTCCCTCTTACATTAATAAAGAATCAGCGAAAAAAAGAATGGAGGAGATTAAGTGGAGCGAGTTCAGTAAAACTGCCAAAACAGTGTTGATAATTACTCAAGTCGTAATCATGCCTTTCACAATAATCTACTCTTTCTTCCTGCCCCTGAAACTGGGCACAGTATGGTTCTATGTAGGTCTACCCATCAGCATTCTGGGCATCATTATGCCCGTCATATCTGGAGTCTCCTTGTATGGTGCTACTGCACCACTTGATAAACCCGTCACCACAGGTGTGTACCGCATTACAAGAAATCCAGAGTATTTCTCGACGTTCTTACAGTATTTAGGCATAGGCATAAGCGGTCTTTCTTGGGTCTTTATACTAAGTGCAGTGACATGGATAATCTCGCTTCACATTATGGTAGTACAAAGCGAAGAACCCTCCCTAATTGAGAAGTACGGAGATGAATACAGAGAATACATGAATAGAACTCCAAGATGGATAGGAATACCGAAATCAGATAAAAGAGACTAGTGTCCAAAATGTTGTTTTGGTTGGTTAGACAAAAATTAATAGCTAAACCTTCATGAAGAAATACTATCTCACATAATTGTCACTCAAACTGAAATTTCTATTGTCACTCAAAACAGAAGCTCTTAGGCGATGTAGGGGAGGCGGTCTTCTTTGATTGTGCCGCAATTTTCGCACTGCCTGTACCTTTTACCGTTCTTGGCGGACAGCCCCAGCTCCAGCCAGCTGTGGCAGCACTGCCCGTTGCTGACCAGCTCTGCGCGCTGCACCATAAAACACGAACAAGGAGCAAACGCGCTTTATTCGCTTGCGAACCCACGGTCCGAACACCGCTTCCTAAACACAAACACAGATTACAAACAGCAACCGACCCCCAAACTGGACAGCAAAGACTTGCGCCCCAAAACAACGGAAAAGTTGCGCCGCAAATCAGACAGGGTCTAGGACAACGCCGTTTGATGGTCATAATTGAAAATCTGATGATAATCAAATCAGAGCATGGTCGAAAGCTGCGAATTGTTAGACAAAATATGAAAACTGATGTTACACAAATCAGACGGGTCTATTTAGCTTAAGCGTTTGTTGGTCAAACAGCAAATCCTATTGTTGAACAAATCAGACCAGCCGAAAACCACAATGAACGAATGAACGCCAAAGGAAGATTGATGATGAAAATAGCTCAGTCTACGCAGTGAAAGGCTCAAGACAATAACCGTAAATACGAAATTCCATAATTCTTGATAAATACGCTCAAAGGATTATGCCCAAAATGAGAGAAGACGAGATGACCCCGAAAGAAAGGTGGCTGGCAGTGCTTAGACGCAGGAAGCCCGACCGAGTGCCAATGGATTATTGGGCAACGCCTGAAGTCACGGAACGGCTCATGCGACACCTGAAATGTGGGACGCCCAAGGAAATGTACGAAAAACTGCACATAGACGCCGTCATATCCGTCTGGTCGAGCTACGTGGGTCCAACTCCGCCCGAAGGCTCAAACATCTACGGCTGCCGCTTCAGAGACATAAAACACAAAACAGGAACCTACAGCGAAATCATCTACAGCCCACTGGCTGAATACAAGTCCGTCAGCGAAATCAAGAAGAACTATACTTGGCCCACGGTCGACATGTACGACTACTCCGCGGTTCCTGACCAACTCAAAGGCTACGAGGACTACCCGATAAGGGGAGGCGGCTCAGAACCATTCCTCACCTACAAAGAGCTGCGTGGAATGAAACAGGCTTTCCTCGACCTTTACCTCCACCCCGACATCGTGCACTACTGCCTAGACCAGCTGTTCGACTTCGCATACGAGAACACGAAACGCATCTACGAACAGATACCCAAACAAGTCATGCTCAGCTACGTCGCGGAAGACTTCGGCGGACAAACAGGATTATTATTCAAACCAGAGCTCATAAGCGAATACTTCGTGCCGCGGATGAAGCGGATGATTAACCTCGCCCACAGCCACGGAGCCTACGCCTTCCACCACAGTGACGGCTCAGTACGAAAAATAGTGCCCGCCATGATCGAAACAGGCATCGACGTCCTCAACCCCATACAGTGGAGGTGCAAAGACATGGACCGCGAGACGCTGAAACGCGAGTTCGGCAGCAGACTCGTCTTCCACGGAGCCATGGACAACCAGTTCACGCTGCCCTTCGGAAAAGAAGCAGACGTCCGCCAAGAGGTCAGGGACAACATCAGAATCCTCGGAAAAGGCGGAGGCTACGTTCTGGCTCCCTGCCACAACATCCAGCCCGTGACGCCGACAGAGAACATCCTCGCCATGTACGACGAAGGCTACAAGCAAGGTAGACTCGTCTAGTCCAGCTTCACAGCCTTGCAGCACCTGCGCTCCAAGTGCCCCATCAAGTCCACGCCTGCTTGGGCTTTCTCTTCCTCTTCTTCAAGGTGCTTCTGGAGCCCGACTTCCTTGACCCGCCTGTAGTTGTCGACCACGAAGGGGTACCATTCCCTATGATAATTGGTGTGTTCGCAGGTCAAGTAGTCGCCGCAGAGAAGGCAGCTCTCAAGCTTCTTCTCAAAAGCGCACTTACGGTTTTCGCAGGGAGCGCCACCGCCGTTCAGGCACGTCGGGCACTGAGAGTTCACAAGCCACTCCAGCCCCTTCCTGAACTCTTTATAATTGAACGACTTGACCACGTGCTCAACCCAATCGTAGCGGGTCGTGTCCACGAGCCTCTTGAGCTCGCCAGCGGCAAACTTGACTCTCCCGTTCCCGCTTGGGCATTGACCGCAGTAGACGCCGCACACGCCGTATGAGAACTTTTTGTCCATCCGCAATCACGTTCCATCATTATCAGCACAGACATTAAAAAAGAATATTGTGCAAAAATAGGCGAGACCGCACGTGGACTAAAGGTTCGTGGTTTTTCAAACGAAGTTCTCAGGCGAAATGTAGTCGCCGAAGCTCTTCTTGGCTTTGAGTAGGCGTTCACGCTGCAGATTCAACACTTGGAACAGCTCCGAAGGCGTGTCAGAGACGCTTTCCTGATAGAACCTTTCCACCCTTTCAATCTTGCTCAGGTTTTCGGGAACGCGGATACTGAACTGTTTATCGTAATCCTCTTTTCGGTAGTCCGTCCCCAACACTTGGCTGAAGAGCCTTTTCAGGTCTTTGTACTTGGGGAGATAGCCAGTTGGAGACTTTATTGCCCCAGCTTCATTGTGAACGCGCAGCTCCATCCACTTTATCCACACGTGCTTGTCCTTGTGCGAATTCAGGAATCTGCCTTCCCTGTCGCGCAGGAAATAGTTTACCCCGAAGACAACGGGCGCCTTCGCAAGCTTCTTCCCGAAATTTAGGTTGTTCTGAATGTTCTTGCCCAAAGGAATGGAGATGAAGTCCTGAATACTCATCATGTTAATTTCTGGCACCCCCTCCTGACCTATTAACGCATAGGTCGTCTCGGTCTCCAGAGACGCGCCGTAAGCGATGATGCCGTGCTCCCAGTCGAAGCTCTGCTGAACAGGCACGTAAGCCTTAGCGTCCCGTCCGCCATACATTACGCCGCCCAACTCGACCCCCAGAGGGTTCTCCAGCTCAGGGTCACAATTCTCCAAAGCCTTCAGGGCGACGGTGTAACGGGCGTTCTTGTGAGCAGCCGGAACCTTTTCGCCAGACTCATCCGTCTTTCCTTCGTGCCACGCCCCAGAAAAATTGACTCCATCTTTGGGAAGCTTACAGCCCATGCCCAGCCAGTAGGATTTGCCGTCCTTAACCAGCACGTTAGAGAAGATGATTTCCCCCGGCTCGTTAAGCACCCTGAAGATTGTAACCTCGTTTTTCGGGTTAATATCTTGGATGATGCCGAAGATACCGCACTCGACGTTCACCGCGCGGGCAACCGTATCAATGTTACGGATGTAGGCGATGTCGTCGCCCACAATGGTTTCCCCGGGAAGCATGGCAGTCGAGGTCTTGCCGCAGGCACTTGGAAAAGCGCCAGCAAAATAGGTCTTGCGACCGCCCGGACCAAACACCCCCATAATCATCATGTGCTCAGCAAGCCAACCCTCCATGCTTGCCTTACGTATGGCAAGCCGAAAAGCAAGCTTCTTGAAGCCTATGGAGTTGCCAGCGTACTGGGTGTTGACGCTGTAGATGGTGTTGTCCATCGAATCGATGTACACGCGCTTCTTCTCGCAATCCACGCTGACCATGCTCTCGTTCAACAAACCTGCTGAATGCAAGACGCGGAGAAATTCCCTGTCAGGTCCTGACTGAACAAATACTCGGTAACCAGACCGATAGAGGAGGTCTTCAGAGTGAGCGACGTACCACGAGTCAGTGCATTGCAGTCCAAGAATCGTGAACTCCGAGTTGGCAGGTCCCAAGGAAAGAAAACGGGTAATCATCGTGCGACCCTTCATCGAATCCTTAAGCAACCCCTTCACCTCCGCCAAACCTTCCTGCCGATCGATCTGGTTGAGAGCCCTGCTAAGCGAAATCCCCTTAGGCACAAGATACTTCGTGGCTTGCCGATCGCGCCCTTGATCGTAGACGCCGTCAAAATGGACAGTGTGCCCGGCGAGCGACAAAACAGCCTTTTCCTCGCCAGCCTCTATTGCTTGGCGCTTGATGTAGGCGATGTCTTCGGCGGAATCGCTACAGATGAAGACTCGCTCAGGGTTACAAAGGTCAGCAGCTTTAGCAATGAATTCGTGAACCTTAGGAATTTTGATCGAATCCAACTTCTGGTAGTCAAGTTCGCTTAATTTCAGCTGAATCGCCTCAAGATAAGAATTCATACCCTAACCTCGCAAGAACCAAAATTTTTTAGGCGAATCACCAAATGCCAGATCGACCATAAGCGAACATGCAGCATCAGACCAACAACTACCATTTTTCATGATTTTCCAATTGTTCCGTATTAAGCACACAGAAACCATTTTTAAATGTTTCGGAAAAAAATTACGATTTTCGTATTTTATTGTAAATTAAAACGTGGTTTCTAATGAAATAAAATGGCAATCAAAAAACCAAAAGATATTAATGCTGCGAGAATAAAGAGGAAAAAGCCTTAATCACGCCATATCAAAAACTTGAGGATTTTGAAATCCATGGGTGCCCAGAAACCAAAAAGAATCGCGTACCAAGGCGAACCAGGAGCATACAGCGAAAGCGCGGTCTACGCGTTCTTCGGTCAATCGGTCAAAGCTGTTCCATGCAAAGGTTTCTCGGACGTTTTCAAGAACGTTGAGGCTGATAAAACCGAGTTCGGCGTTGTTCCCATAGAAAACTCGATCGAGGGAAGCGTCAACCAAGTTTACGACCTGTTCCTGATGTACGACCACAAGGTCTGCGGCGAAATAGTCCTGAAAATTGACAATTGCCTCATCGCCAACCAAGAAACGAAACCTGAAGACATAAAAATCATATACTCGCACCCCCAAGCCCTTGCGCAGTGCCGAAGCTTCCTCGAAAGCCAGAACTGCGAAGTGATCTCAACATACGACACCGCCGGAAGCGTCAAAATGATAAAAGAGCGGAGGATGCTGAATTCGGGAGCCGTGGCAGGGGAGAAAGCCGCAGGAATTTATGGAATGAAAATCGTCGCAAGGAACATTTCGGACACCCCCAACAATCTTACACGGTTTTTTGTGCTGTCAAAAAATGACGCCGCACCTTCAGGCAACGACAAAACCTCCGTTATCTTTTCGTCGAAACACATTCCCGGCGCACTCTACCAGATTTTAGGAGAGTTCGCTGGAAGAGGCATTAACCTGACGAAGATTGAGTCAAGACCTACAAAGCGGCAGCCATGGGAATACAATTTCTACCTAGATTTTGAGGGGCACAGAACCGAAAAACGCTGTGGCGAAGCATTGGAAGGCTTAAGAAGTAAGACGGTCTTCGTGAAAGTGCTCGGGTCATATCCCAAAGCCCCAGAAATATCCAACGCCCTCTAATCTTTCAAGCCAAAATCTTTCTTCTATATCATTTTATACTAATCATCTTAGGAAGTTTTCCCCACAAACCTGTCTGTCCCTCACGAACTATGATGACGCCAAGGACTCCTTCTATCGCCTTGGCTCTCTCAAGTCCCCGTTGAATGGAAACTCCGACATTTTCACCCGCTACGGCGTTGCAGACAGCGGTGGCAGCAGCATCAGCTAAAGAAGCGTTGGTGGCTATGACTGTAACCGAATCAGCCTCACCAAAACTCAAGACACGGCCAGTTTTACTTGAGCTAGTGGCAACTCCCAGTGGGCTGTCCTCCTCAGTGATGCATAAGCCGATTTTGCCCGAAAGCCCCAGATAGCTTGAAAGTATCGCCACCATGATGGGTCGATCTGTGGTCACAGCGATCTCGCCTCCGTCCTCGACGACGGCGATTTTTGCCCCTGTTCCAAGCATAGCCTTCATCCCTAGGTCTGCAAGTGCGCCAGCAACGGCAGCCATCGGTCCAACTTCCGCTTTTCTCGCAGCTTCCGCCATGGAAACGACTATTTCAGGGGCTTCTGGAAGCACCATTACAGGTTTTAGGGCGTGCTGGAATTCTGGGCGCTTTTTGATGTAGTCAACGAGGTTTTTTCGATGAATTTTTATGTCTCTTATGGCTTCAGCGATAGCCTCTTTTTTGTCGCTTTTAAGGTGGATTCTGGATTCCTTAAGCGCGAAGCCCTGCTCGTACAGTTCATTCAGCAATTCCGCAGTTCACCGATTCAGAGGACAGTTATCGCCCTTACTGGGCAAGCGGTCGCGCATGTTCTGCAGGCTACGCACTTTTCTTCGTCGAACTCAAGCGTCCAGTCAGGCTTAAACCGCAGCGCTTTTGTCGGGCAAGGCGAAATGCAGGCGCCACACGACGTGCATTTGTCGTAGTCTATCTGGAGAATCTTCGTGAACTTTTGAACCGTCACGCCTGCGTCTTTGAACATACCCAAAATCTTTTCCAGAGTCTTTCCTGTTGCGGGGATTGAGATGACGAGTTCGCCTTTCTGGGCGTTCACCTTCGCCTCAAGAATGTTGATTGAGACGCCAGTTTTCAGTATGACCTCTGCGAGGACAGATTTTTCTACGACTTCAGGCGAGTAGACAAGCTTCACTCTCATATTGTGGTTCTTCCTCCCACAAGCTTCTTGGAAATGTCGTCTGTTGTCACGATTCCTGCGACACGATTCGCCTCGTCAACGACGGGCACGCCGGAGATGTTGTGTTTCGCCATCCTCCTAGCGACGACGTCGACAGATTCGTTCTGCAAGGCTGTGATGACCCGTTTGGTCATGATCTCCGCGAGCCTTCCTTTGCCGCTTGCTAAGGCTCTTGCGAGATCCCACGAAGTCACTATTCCGATCAACGTTTTTG
>CAZRIK010000026.1:0-22012 GCA_964600125.1 uncultured Candidatus Bathyarchaeia archaeon | reverse complement strand
GGACCAATAGGCCTCTTTCTTAAGGCTCAAGACCCTTCTCGTGAGGTGCACATGGTTGACCGAGACGCCTTGGCTGTGGATTTCGCGTTGCATAACGCAGCCTTGAACCGTCTTGACGTCAGTGCATATCCAAGCCTAGATTATGAGCAGGCTGGGGGCATTTTTTCTTTAATAGCAATTAACTTTCCCGCAAAATTGGCGCCTAAAGGGCTGGCGGCATTCGTTTATGGCGCTTCAAATCATCTGTCCGATAATGGGGTTCTCGCCGTGGTTGTGGTCCGTGGACTTGCAGGAAAGTTGGACAATGTTCTGGATAACAGTATGATGCGTGTTCTTTACCGAGAAGATAAAAAGGGATATTGCATCCGCCATATTGCTTTTAACGAAAAATGTCCATCGTCAGCCAACAAGTACGAGAGACACAAAATGGAGCTTAATCTCACAACAACTTACACGGTTAAAACAGCCTACGGCTTGCCAGAGTTTGACACTTTAGGTTATGGCACACAGTGTTTACTGTCCGTTCTGGAAGGCATGAATGGTTATGGCTCAGTTTTTGTGTTAGAGCCGGGGCAGGGTCATGTTGCCATCGCGGTTATGGACTTGTTGAAACCGAAAGATCTGGTGCTTGCTTCTCGTGACCTATTGTCATTGGCTTTCGCAAGGCAGAACGTGGCAGACAACTTTGGCTTTGAACCGCGAACAATGCATGTTTCTTACCTTAAGAACCCGCCTGAACAGGAGCTTACAGTTTGGAACGTGGCTCACAAAAAAGATTTTGAGCCTAATGTCCAGAACCTTGGAATTCTTCTTAAAGGCGGTAAACCCATGCTGGTCTACGGAGAAAGGAGTGTCCTTCGGGTATTATTGGCAAAAAAGTCAATGACCGTTCTGAAGGAAGCAGCCCAGAAAAACTATTGCGCGTTATTAGTGGAACCGAAACAATGATAAACGTCTTCCTCACTTTCCCGCGTTTATCGTGTAATGGTTTTCAGTCTTCGGAACATAATTTTAAAATAGCTGTGTGTTTTCTTTAGAGCCATTAAAGGTGGATAAACGTTGGTTAAGAGAGTCTTGGTTTCGCTGAAGATTTTTCCTTCAGACATCAACCTCGATCGTGAGGTCATAAAGAAAGAGATTGAGGCTGCCATTCCCGAATTTGCTTCGGTCTACAAGTTCGAAGAGGAACCCATAGCGTACGGGCTTGTCGCAATAATAGCTCACGTGCTTGTGCCCGAAGATAGGGAAGGAAGCATCGACGAGGTTGAATCGTGCCTGAAGAAAATAGAGAAAATAAGCGACTTTCAGACCTTGATGGTGCGAAGAGTCTGACGTTCACTACGTTTATATAGGTTTTTTGCCTTTGATGTATAGAACGCTTAAATATTATTAGAACGGTGACTTACGTGGCTGAAATCTCTCTAAGGGTCGGAGACGCCAAACAAAGAGACGTTGCCAGAGGAATCGCCAGAATCGACCAGAAAACCATGGAAAAACTGAACGTTTCAGCTGGCGATGTTATTGAAATTCTCGGAAAACGAAGGACGTCTGCAATTGCTTGGCCAGCGTACTCTGAAGATCAGGGTCGAGACATAATTAGGATAGACGGTTTCACAAGGAAAAATGCTGGCGTCTCAATCAACGAGTACGTGGTGATTACTAAAGCTGAGGTTAAAGACGCCTTAAGCATCGTTCTCGCCCCGATCGACATGCGCCTCAACGTGGACGAGGACTTCACTAACTTCGTTAAGAACAGGCTTATGGAAAGAACCTTCATCGAAGGAGACACGACCCTTGTCATGATGCTGGGTCACCCCGTTCAGTTCACCGTGATGAAGACCAGACCCCACGGAATCCTCAGGCTGACGTATGATACGAAGCTCCAGATCCTCACTGAACCAGCTCCTGAAGCTAAGCTCGGAGTCCCGCGGACGACGTACGAGGACATCGGCGGCTTAAAGGACGAAATTCAAAGGCTCAGAGAGATGGTTGAGCTTCCAATGCGCCACCCAGAAATTTTCCAAAGGCTCGGAATAGAACCTCCGAAAGGCGTTCTGCTGCATGGTCCTCCGGGTTGCGGCAAGACGTTGCTTGCTAGGGCTGTGGCGAACGAGTCTGAAGCGAACTTTTTCTCGATTAATGGTCCAGAAATAATGAGCAAGTTCTACGGCGAGTCTGAAGCGAGGCTCCGCGAAATCTTCCAGCAGGCTGAGAAGAACTCTCCCGCAATCATCTTCATTGACGAGTTGGACTCCTTAGCTCCGAAGCGGGAAGAAGTTACGGGTGAAGTGGAAAGGCGGGTAGTAGCCCAGCTTCTGGCTCTACTAGACGGTTTGACTAGCCGAGGAAACGTAATTGTTATTGGTGCAACGAACCGTCCGAACGCTCTTGATCCTGCCTTGAGACGACCCGGAAGGTTTGACCGCGAAATAGAGATCGGCATACCCGACAAACAGGAACGCTACGAGGTTGTTCAGGTTCACACGCGGGGCATGCATCTTGCTGAAGACGTCGACCTTAAGACGTTATCTGATATTTCGCATGGGTACACAGGCGCAGATATTGCTGCCTTAAGCCGAGAGGCGGGAATGAAGGCTTTGCGGAGGTATCTGCCTGAGATTGATCTTGAGCAGGAAAGGATTCCGCCAAGCGTTCTGGAGAGGATGGAGGTCACGATGGACGACTTCATGAACGCATACAAAGAGATCACTCCTACCGCGATGAGGGAAGTCGCCATTGAGGTTCCAACGGTTCACTGGGACGAGGTCGGAGGCTTAGACGTAGTCAAGCAGGAGCTCAGAGAATCTGTTGAGTGGCCTTTGAAAAACGCGGAGATTTTCGGAAGAATGGGGATCAAGCCGCCTAAGGGCATATTGTTGTTTGGTCCTCCGGGTTGTGGCAAGACGTTGCTTGCTAGGGCAGTAGCGACGGAAAGCGAGGCGAACTTCATAGCGATTAAGGGTCCTGAAGTTTTCTCTAAGTGGGTCGGAGAATCCGAGAAGGCCATCCGAGAGGTTTTCAGGAAGGCGAGGATGTCTGCTCCGTCAATAGTTTTCTTCGACGAGATTGATTCTCTTGTGCCCAGAAGAGGCTCAGGATACGGCGACAGCGGCGTAACCGACCGCGTAATCAGCCAGCTACTTACGGAGATTGACGGAATCTCAGCCCTGCAGGATGTTGTGGTCATCGCTGCTACTAACCGACCTGACATGGTTGACCCCGCGGTTTTGAGGCCAGGCAGGTTCGATAGGCTGATTTATGTTCCTGAACCCGGCGAGGAGGGTAGGCTGCAAATTCTGAAGATTCACACGAAGGGCATGCCTTTGACGAAGGACGTGAACCTTCAGGAGCTGGCTCAGTTGACTAAGGGTTATTCGGGCGCTGACATTGAAACGGTATGCAGGGAGGCAGCTCTGTACGCTCTTCGCAGAGACATAAGCGCAAAGGAAGTGACGTTTGCTGATTTTCAGGAGGCGCTCAAGAGGATTGGGCCAAGCATCTCGTCTGACATAGAAAACTGGTACAAGGGCTTCGTGAAGCAGGTCAGGAGGGTTCAGAAGCCGGCGCCTCTTGTCGCATAGGTTTATGGAGGAAATTTAAGTAATGTCTGGAAACACGTGGAAGCTGCAGCCCATTTATGCAACGGTCATAGAGGTTCTTCGGGAAAAAGGATCCATAACAGACAGCGAACTGTTCGATACGTTGAGGGCTTTTTACAGAGAAATCGGACTTGACGAACTCAACAAGACCTTGATGCAGATGGAGGTCACGGGATTAATCTCTGTCTCCTCTTTGGCGAAGGACAAGCGGCTTGTGCAGCTGACAAAGAAACAGTAAAATATTGGCTTTTCAGGATTCAGCGATAAAGGCTTCCACTTTGACCTTGTGCCCGTCTTTGAGTTTCAGGCGGTCGCGCAGGCATGTTGGGGCGATGATTTCGACGACTGAGCTGTCGTAGTGGGTCCTCAGCACGAGGACCACGGCGCCTTTTTCCCTGTTGTTTATGACGGCTTTGAAGCATTTTCCTGAACCGTACGTTCTGTCCTCGTTCGTGTAGCCCGAAATTTCTATTCCGGGATAAGTTTCCAGCTCGCTGCGCATCTTGGCGTCGTATTCGCTGGTGATTTTTATGTTGAGGGTCCCCGGGTAAGGGTCGAACCCGAGCTTCTGCACGAACTGTTTTCTGTAGTGCGGGCGGGTCACGTAGTATGCGCCTTCCCCTATTCCGCTGAAGACTGTGCCTTCGACCGTGACTGACGCGGGGTGTTTCTCCTCGAAGACCGTGTTGAGTCCTGACCGCACCTTCTTCAGCTGGGCTTCCCCGAGCTCCGTTATGCTGATTAGGCTGCCGTCCCGCGTGGCTGCTCGTTGAATCCAGCCTTTCCTTTCGAGTTCGATGAGCTTGCGCGAAACGGTCTGCTGCGAGAGCCCCATTTTTTCGGCAAGAAACTTTGTGGACGTCTTTATTTTTCTGCCTCGGGCGCCCATCTCGGCTAGCTTAAGCAACGTGAAGAAGTAGTCCTCCATGTCCCTGTCAACAGGCAGCGGGTTCAACGCTGACGCCTCACAACGACTGTTACGAAAAAACTATATAAAACTGGCGCAAGCCTCTGTGAAGTCTGTAATTATATTTTGAAATGCATCTTCTGGCTGGTCTGATTTGATCATCACCAGATTTCAAATTATGATTATCAAATCCTAATCTGGAAAGACCCGTCCTGTTTTGTTCAACATTAGATTTTTTTGTTTGAACAACAATTGTTCCCGACCCGTCCTGTTTTGTGTGACATTGGAATTTTCCGTTTGAATGACAATACATAATCCGCGAAGACCTATCTGATTTGTTCAACAATAGGTTTCAGATTTTGTCTAACAATTCGCGTTCAACGAAGACCTGTTCTGTTTTGCGGCGCAAGTTTTCTGTTGTTTTGGGGCGCAATTTGAATAATTGACGACCGAATATTGTCGACTTCATGGAGAAAATCGGGCGTCTATGTTGATTATGCCTGTTGTGGTCTGAAGCGTAATGTCGAATTGGCTATCCGAAGGGTAGTTGTTCGACTGTAGCTGCGTCGATGAACCGGTGAATCCGTTGCTTCTTTGGACATCCACTGAGCCCGTAGTAGTGCTTGAGGAAATCTTTCCAGCTACGTCATCGCTTATGTCTAGGGCGAGGCTGATGGCGCCCGTCGTCACTTCGACCCCCAGTTCGATGCTGTTTCGTAGCCTTTCGTCCTGTTCTATGTCGACTGAGACAGCGCCGGTTACGCTTCCGATGTCAACCGTAATGTCTCTTTCCGCGATTATATTCTGCCAAGAAAGGCTTTGGGCTCCCGTCACGGTCTGGATTGAGATGTCTCCCGCGACGATTGTGTTTTCTGCGAAGTCTGCTGATATTCCCCCTGTTGCTGTCTCGAGCCTAACGGAGTTCAGGATTACGCCGCTTCTGGTCTCGAAGCTGATTGTGCCTGTGCCCGTCTTGACGGTGATGGTGGCGTTCAAGGACGGGTCGATGATGAGGTTGCACTCCGTTTCGAGAAAGTTGAGGCTTAGCCAGCCATGCAGGATTGAGGTTTCAACTTCGGAGGTGACTGTTAGGACGTTGCCGCTTGTTTCCTGCTCAAACGTTAACGTGTAGGGTTGGTTCGCGAGGAGGCTTCCGTACCCAGACACCGTCAGGCTGAGGCTCACCGCGTTGTCGCCGAGGTCGCTGAAGCTAACATTCACGTTCCCCACGTCAACGGTGAGGTCCACAACGACCGCTTCCACCCCGACTTGGGATGGGGCAATGCGGTTCTCGTGGTCGTTGACATACCGAATCGGCAGAAACGAAATGAAGCCATACAGCACAGCCACCAATATGACCGCAATCAGGAAAAAGCCGAAAAAGTTCACGGGTCTCCCCCGTTCGACGACTCTCTCCTCCGCTAAACGTCCGGCAACGGAGGTTCCGCATGAAGGACAAAACTTCGCTGTCTCTTCAAGTTTGGCTCCGCAATTCTTGCAGTAAGGCAACAGCATCCCTCAACCTAAAAAAACACGAAATTCGCCTATTAAACCTACCTTCTTAATGTCTTAAGGACTCTTTTTCCGAGATGGCTTTAACGAACTCCGTGACCAGCTTAACCGTGTTCTTCACGTCGTCAACGTGGGTCACCGAGACGGGTCCGTGAATGTACCTGCATGGAACAGCGACCGTTCCGCTTGGGACCCCAGCCTTGGTGAGGTGGATGGCGCCCGAGTCGGTCCCGCCCATCGGCACCTGCTTGAACTGGAACGGAATAGACTTCTCTTTGCCCACTTTGATGAGGGTTTTGAGGACGGTCGGATGAGCCATCACCGTCTGGTCCAGTATCGTGACGACTGGTCCGCCCTTAATCTTGGACGACACCTTTTCTGGGCTGGAGCCTGGAACGTCCGCTGCGAAGGTTCCCTCCAAAGCCAAAGCATAGTCCGGGTCCGCCTGCCAAGCCGCGGTCCGTGCGCCCCTCATCCCCATCTCTTCCTGCACGGTTCCTACGGCAACAATGTTGTACGGCGAATCCTTCAGAGCTTTGAAAACCTCCGCGAGCACCGTGCAGCCTGCCCTGTCGTCGAGCGCTTTGCCTTTGATGTATCCTCCGCCGAGCTCCGTGAACCTGACGTCGAAGACGCCGTTGGTCCCAATCTCGACTCCTTTTCGCTCGGATTCTTCGAGGCTTGAGGCTCCGACGTCCATGAACAGGTCGTCCATCAACACCGCCTTGTTGCGTTCGTCCTCCCTCATCAGGTGAGGCGGCTTAGTCCCAACCAAGCCCCTGATATCGCCTCTGGTTCCCCGAAGAAGAATGGTTTGCCCAGGAATGACGTTGCTTGTTATGCCGCCCAAGGTGTGGAAACGGAGAAACCCGTTGCCGTCCATGAAGGTGACTATGAAGCCCACCTCGTCCATGTGAGCGGCGAACATGATCTTGGGCAAGCCATCTCTGCCGTGATGAACGAAGAAGATGTTTCCGAGCTTGTCCACCCGCGTCTCGTCTGCGTGCCCCTCGAGCTCCTTCCTGAGAACCGCCCGCACCTCCTCCTCGTTGCCAGGAGGACCGAAAGCGTTAGAAAGAGACTCCAGAAGCCTAACCAAGTCAGTCAAACCAAACACCACAATACTTCATGCGTTGATTTCGTAGTTAAACGTTCCCACAGACAATCAACATTCACATAAAAATGACCTTTAGAGCGACATAAAGCGTTCTGAATCGGCGCTTTTAGATTATTGATAAAGAATTCTGATTAATGTGCCAGATGTTGCCTTCTAATCTCGTCAAGTGTGGTCTTGGCATTGGGGACAGCTTCGAATACGCCGTCAAGTTTTTTGCATGGATAATCCGTGCAGTAAGCACAGTTTTCAAGGTGTCTTTCCGTGCAGCATCTCCTTTTATCGCAGCTTTGGCAGTAAAAGAACCGTCTTCCATCAGAAACGCAGCCGTCGCAATTTACCTGTTCAATCTTGATTTCGGTGTTCAGGGTTTTGGACCATTTTTCCGCGACTTTTCTCCGTTCTTCATCGTCGTCTTTCTGCGTCGCAATGTAAGCTCCACAAAGCGTACATGTCAGTCCGCAACAGGCAATAATGGGTTTCATGGCACACAATTCTCTCTCAGAGCACTTAAAATGATGGAATATCGTTCTCGTTGGACCTATGCAACCATTTTATTTGTGGCAAGCAAACATAATCCAAGAAAGAACATTATTTGGAGATTGTTAATTTGGTGTCCAAGGCTTTTGAAAACGTGAAGGACCAGATTGGGTACTGCGGAATCTGGTGCGGAAGCTGCATCGTAGGCAACGGCGCCCTGAAGGAGCTGACGAAAAGGTACGCCTTCGTCCTCGAAGGCTACGGCATAAACAAGTGGGGCGCAGACGAGGTAGGCTTCAACGGCGAAGAATTCATGAAATCGCTGGCAGGGGTGCAGAAAATTCCCGTGTGCAGAGGATGCCTGAAAGGCGGCGGCGCAAAAGGCTGCAAAATCAGAGCCTGCGCCACGAGCAGGAAGCTGGCTGACTGCACCGAATGCACCGAGTTTATGAAGTGCGAGAACCGCGAAGCGCTGAACAACGTTCGCTCGGGCGCCCTTAAAGTAGGCATGACGGCTAAAACAGAAAAAGACGAAGCCAGCCGACAGCAGCTCATAAAGAAGTGGACAGCTGAAATCTCGGAGAAGTTCCCCAGCTTCGTCGTCCTGTCAGAACATGGCTCCGAATAAAAACGATTGCGTGCATGCCCAACTAAAGTGAAGATTGGGATTGTTTTCACAAAGAGAGAAATATAAAGTAGGTCAGAAACCGAGTCTGATGTTGATGCCGTGCGACGAGAATCCGAACGGCGTTTTTACCCTTTCTCCGTAGACCTGCTTCAGAAGCTTTGTGTAGTTGTCGTTTTGGTCCATTCTGTACTCGTAGTTGCCTGAGGACGAGTGTATCTCCATCTTCATCTCTTGAACGTGCATCCCCTCATCCCGGTCTCGTTCTTCCTTGAGCTTGATTTCTCTTATGGCGTTGTTGTCGAACGCGAAGTTGCCAGGCGTCTCAGCGAGTATCGCGGAAGGCTGCATACTATAGTACTTCTGCCCATAGGTGAACGTGGTTTTCAGCTGGTCGCCCCATTGACCCCAAAACCCTTTGCCCTCAGCCTTCGCCTGGTCCCTCGCTGCCATCACAGACTGGTTAATCATCTCGTTGGTCATCAGGGCAAAAATCATCCTGTAATTCGTGACCACCCCCGCGTAACTGTCGTATCTCCCCAGCGACTTCGGCTTCCTCAGCACCATCACGCCCAAGACCCTCTCGCCCGAAGACGTTGGAACCTGAGTGTACACTGGGCTCTGAACGGGGGGCGGAGGCGGCACGGTACGAATTGGCTGAGCCACGGGAGGAGGAGGCGGCAAATTCGCGGCTGGCTGGCTCGGTGTAACCGCTGGCTGAACCGTTGGAGGAGGAATTGGCGCGGTGGAAGCAGGCTGAACTGCAGGAGGCGAAGCGTTCGGGGTTGTCTGACTCGGCGAAACTCTTTGGGGTGCTCCGCAGCTTCTGCAGAATTTCGAGGTGGAGCTAACTTCCGCTCCGCAGGCTTCGCAATAGGGCATTTTGATTCACGAAAAGTAAAATCGTCTTACGTGGCTTAATAAATTTGCTCAACACCCAAAGAACGGAACTAGAATTGTTTAGTTATGATAAAGCAAGTAACGAGTTTGGAAATTCTCAAATGAACTACTAGGATATGTTCCCAGCACAAAGAATGAGTCAAAATTCAGTTAAGCACAAAAAATGCCTAAAAACACACATATTAATATTAAAACCAGATTCCGCTTGGTGGGGCTGCTGGGATTTGAACCAGAGACGACGTGGAGATATCACCCACAAATCCCCTTTTTTTTATTTGGAGCAACCAAATATTTTGCTAAATTTCAAGAGTTTAGAAGTTTCAGCTTTATATAAGCTCGTCGAGGAAGAAGAAATTATGCCAAGCTCTAAGGATCTTCGGGAAGTTCACTATCTCGTTGGGTATAATGAACCAGCGTTTTTCTTTGGGAATTTTCTTGATCTGCTCTATTAAGGTCAATATTTCTTCTTTTTTGGTTGGGGCATTGGTACTAAGGATCTTTATTGCTTTAGCGTCTGCTATGTTGCTGTTGAGTATCTTTATCAGAAGTGCCGTTCGTGCGGCGTTATTGCGAAGGTCATCCCATGTATAGCTAACCTTCTGAACGAGGAATGGACGAAATCTTCGTAAACCATCTTGTAGGATTCTAAGCTCTAAAGTTGCTCTGCTAACTTTGGGAGATGTTAACTCTTTAATGGCTTGTTCTCCAAGCTGTTGTGGTAAGCTTGCCACTTGACAAGTAAATAGCATATCCTCAAAACATTCGTCTCGAGTATATTCTTTGTTTCTGATTTTTAATTGAACGCGTATAACTTCTGTATATGCGGCTTTGCATTGTTCTATGTGGAAATCGGTTTCTTGAAGAATGCCGATATCAAAGAAGTGTTTTGCATATTCGAGACCATTTCTGCTGTCATTTAGAGGACGACCGATGGATGTAGGTCCAATTATAGTGAGTTTGTCTCCAAGGAGTGCTCCTGTAGTGGGAGTTGTTACTCTTAGTGACGATTCATAAAAGAAAGTCTTCAAAGATGTTTGTTGAGTGGCGATTTTGGGTTTTATTCCCATTGCGTCAAGTAGTATCGTTCGGCTTTTTTCGGTTATAGCGGGCGTTTCTATTCTGTAGAGATAAAACGGTATGTGGTTGCTGATTTCTCTATTCCTCGGTGTGTATGAAAAGGCTTTTTTGTCGAATTTGTAATGTATTTTTTCTAATATGGTTTCGAGTTCTTTTTTTGATGAATCTGTACATATGTCAATATCGATACTGAGGCGCGTCCATTTGGTGCCTAAGAGTACTTGGAGTGCTGAGCCTCCTTTAAATATTAAGTCTAATCCTTCTTCTTGGAGTTGCCCAACGTATTCCAAACAGAATATAGCTTTTTCCAGATTAGTTATGTTTGTTATAACTGTTTGTGACAGTAAATTGTGCATTCTTTCTGGATCAAACGTTTCTTTTGTTCCAACAGCCTTGGTCGTATTGATCACTCTTTTGCTCCTTCCATCATTTCATTTATGATTTTCAAGGCTTCTTTCTTTCCGACCAGAAGTACATCGGGTATGGAGAGTTTTGAGGATTGTTTTAGGCTGTAGAGGAAAATTATCATCTCGTCTCTTAGATTACGCCTTTGTGCGTATCTTAGAAAGCGGTTGAAATTTACTCCCTCTCTACGTAGCATGTTTGCATAGATCAATCCCAGCTCGCCAGGAGAGAAACTCAGTTCCTTTCTTGTAATGAGATAGTAAATGTCCAGCCAGACTCGCTCAGGCGTTGGGACGAGTATTCCATCGACTTCAAAGAGTCCGTATTTTTCACTTCTTTCAAGAATGAATATTGTTTTTTCGCTGGAATTTGCGTACTCTCGGAAGTCTCTTTTTTCAGGATTCAGTATTGTCCGATATCCTCTTTCCATAAGTGAGTCACGTATACTGGCAGAAAGAATTCTATCTGTTTCGAGAACGATTAGGTCCCTGCCTACAGCGTAGTGAGCGTAATCCGCTAACATGTTCACTGACCAAATGGTGAATTGCACCATGGGAAAGCGCTCTCTGATGTCATGAGCAAGCAGTGATAATTCGAGGGAAAGTCTAATGGTTGCTGTGGCTCCTTTTCCTACTTGGTACAGTCCTCTTCCTATTCTCTTGACGATATCCATTTTCGCCAGGCGGCTCAGATAAATCTTTGCAGTTATCCGTGAGACGTTAAGATCTTGCATTACTTCCTCTACGGAGATTGTCTCATGTCTTGTAACATATTCTACGACTTTTTGCGGTACAGGTAATTCTGGTCCCATAAAAATCAATATACGTTTGTCAATATATATGATTTATTGTCAAGAGTATACAGGTTCACTTGTTGAAACAGCGCCGAAACGTCCAAGGTCAATATAATGATTTGCAGAATTTTACTGCAGTTACCTAGAAAATGGCATACAGCATTGAAATTAATGAAAAGTTGCAGGGACATTGTTTTACCGATATATTGGCAAAGTGAAAAAACACGATGTTGGGTGTCCTTAGAGATGTTGATGCCTAAGCGAAAGTTTCTTTTGATAATGTGGCGTTTTCTCCTATTGAGCGAGTGAGTGATTATGGGGAAGACAGAGTTTATTTTGCGTGGGTCTTGGAAACGCTTAATTGACGCTTACATTTCAGGCAGGATAATTCTTCAATCAGAGAAAGACATGGAGGATGCTGTCGCGAAAATATGTCAAAACCTGATTGTGGAACACATCTTGCCTCTCACTGTTAGAAGACAGCAAAGGTGTAGGGAGAGAATAGTCGATGTTACAATTGAAGGCATGGGGCAATTATTGCTTCTCCAGCTTAAGCTGTATCATGACAAGGCAGATTGGAAAGAATCACCTTCTATGACTAACACGGTGGAAAGCGATTTGAAGTTTGCAAAGAACCATAAAGGAACGTATGTTGGAATCATCGACACGATTCCAAGCACTTCAAGGGCCGAACTGTCATACAAAATGAAATGGCAATCCATCAAGATCGAGAAGCAAGTTTTCGACAGGTTGTATTCGTTTATTAGCCCTAAAACGTCGCCACCCCGAGAGATTCTGCAGAGAATTCTGTTAGTGAATGGTGGTGAGATTTGAGTTGAACTTAAGCATCCATAAAGCCCGTAGGGTGATGTAGTTTGACTGTTTCCCAAGAACCGGAAATAATGAAGTGTCATAGTCCTGAAGCGACTTTGCAGTCAGCAATAAAATCGGAAACATCCAGGATACTCGATCGAAGGAAAGCTGAGGGTATTTTGGTTACCTACTTCATCTTGGAGTATTTCGGACTGGATTTGGCTGTGTTTATGAAATGGGCAAATAAAGCCATTGGAGATGTCTGAAAGGGTGAAATAATGGACTTGTTATCATTGGTTTAAGAATTTGCTGAACATGCATCATTAGGTACAATTGAGAATATACTATTTGCAAAATCTCAGAGTAACTAATCATCTCGCCCGTTATTACAACCTGAGAAGGAGACAATCTAATGGCTATCGTAAGCTGTAGACCTAAGTGATATGTCAAAGAACACTACAGAATCATCATCTTTGTCTTTACAATCTATGCATAGGTTAATCTTGGTGTATTTTTTGTTTCGACATTCTTTTCATACGCAATAAATCAACCTGTATCCTGCTTTGCCAAGGTACATCCTTCGTTTCCCCTTGAATGCTGCAGTGAGTTCCTGAGAGTTTCTGAATGGATCTTCCATCATATTCTCTATTTTTGATTTGGCTCGTTCATTGAGGTGGGCGTCTCTTCTCACGAGTTTCCTAAAATATTTACTAAAAAAGAACCATAAACCTGTTAACAAACGTCTAGCCACTCCCCAGAAAAAAAGTTATGTGTGATGGGGCTGCTGGGATTTGAACCCAGGACCTCGCGCGCCCCAGGCGCGTATCTTTGACCAAGCTGGACCACAGCCCCTTTTGCGTGGACCAAGTCCCTCCTTTGAGGCTAGGATAATTTCCACCCTACTGAAACTTAAAAGTAATGGTTTGAGTGAGCATACCCTAAAAAGCATCAATGAGAGCTGGTGCATCTTCTCAGAGCTGACTTGATAACCTAGTGCTGTAGAAACAGATTAGGGAAGTCAGAGGGGACAGGAAAGAGTCAAAGACTGGCTTCGGCGCATTCGATACTTCACTAGCATAGTTAGTCCATAAAGCAAAAAGTTTTTTTGCTGCTGATAAGTATAACAACGTTAAGAGTTGGTTAACTTTGAGTGATGCTAAAGCCGAATGCAAACATGTTGAGGGTAAGTTAGTCGTCAGTAACGACTACCTATCTCTAGACATCATTCTGAATGGAGGTATTAACCCCACAAACCTCCTGCGGAAAAAGAATGGAAAGGTTTACGCTGATTCTAGATACCGCTACAAATACCTTGTCTGGGAACACCAGGGCAAGCTTCCCCAGTACCTAAAACATTCTGTGGAACGAAGATCGGCAAGCGGTTCAGACATTGGCTTAGACGTCACGGTCATGGGTAAGATTGGAGACCTAGAAGTAAAACATGCCTTCTTTGTACCCAACACCGAACCATATCTGGAAGAAAGAATAACCATTAGAAACGCAGGAAAAGAAGCGTTAAACACGCCCAACATTTCCTTCGGTTTCACCAAAATTGTTGGAGACAACGAGGGCCAACTGCTGGACGATTTGGGAAACAGCAAAGTGGTTGCAATTCCTTTTCGAAGGGAATGCTGGTTTGGGCGAAACGGCGAATACATCGAGTACTCCTTCAAAGATTTACTCACACAAAAAGGATGGTACAGACCGTACTTTAGTCAGGCTGAAAAAGTTCAATCCGATAAGTTCGGCTCAGAGGGCTGGGCGTGGACCGATGGAGAATCCTCACTTTTAGTTGCTAAACATAACCTTGAAGGAATGGAGTTCTCCCTTCTAGAAGCCAATGATGACGATGGTAAACCAATCGTCCAATTTGGTGGGGCTGGCGTGTGGCATGAAGATCCCGAAGCTGCCATGAAGATTGATGTTGGGGAAGAGATTCGGTTCGGAGTGACAAGATACGCATTTGTCGATGGCGGCTGGAAGGAGTGTTACTATGCTTATAGAGACTTTATGAACGAGCAGGGTCACGGAATTCCCAAAGGTTTCAATCCTCCCATTCAGTGGAACGAGCTCTACGATCATCCCTTCTGGTGGGCTACAAAAACTACTGGCCGTCACTATGACACAGTCGAGGATAGGCAGCGTCTATATACATTTGGATCTCTGGAGGAGGAAGCTAAGAAAGCGCAAGAATTAGGATGTGAGGCCTTGTACCTAGATCCTGGATGGGATACAAATTTCAGCTCCGCAATTTGGGCGGCGGACAGGTTACTTCCAGCAAAAGACTTTGTAAAATATATGAAGACAAAATACGGGTTAGACGTGTCTCTTCATACACCTCTAGCTGGGTGGACTGATCAGGCAGGCCGTAATGCCACGTACCCAGAGAAGGCTCACAGAAAGGACAGGTACGGTATGGTTCTAGTGGATCTTTGTATGGCTTCACCTGCTTACATCGAAACCAAGACTGAGCGTCTACTTGATTTGGCGAAGGACGGCATGGCGTTCTTTATGTTCGACGGCGACGAATATGGTCGTCGTGAGATTTCAGGGACAAGTCCATGTTATGATGGTACTCATGGGCATTCTGTTCCATTAACACGTGAAGAACATGGCAGAGCAATACTAAAACTCGCCCAGAACATCCATAAAAAGTTTCCAAACCTTTTAATCGAGCTTCACGCTTTTGTCGGATCTTGTTTTTTTCCGTCTATGCCGACCTATTATTTGCATGAGCCGGGTGGACCTGACGAACTTTGGGCCTTCGAGTATATGTGGTATCCTCTGTGGGACCTCATCTACGGCAAAGCCATAAGCCTATACTATTTCAACCTAGCCTATGGCTATCCCCTCTACATTCACATTGACCTCCGCAATGACAACGAGCACGCTCTCGAATTCTGGTGGTATGCTTCCACTTGTCGCCATCTCGGAGTAGGTGGTAAACGGGATCCCAAAGTGTGGGAAGCTCACAAGCAAGCTATGAAGACCTACAAAAGACTGAAACGTTTTTACGCGCAGGGAACATTCTACGGCCTCGACGAAACCGTCCACGTCCACACTCTAGCAGACGAAAGAAAAGCTGTAGTAAACGTCTTCAACCTGTCCGATGAGCCGGAAACCAGAGAAATAACCTTTAACCTTCACGAAATAGGCCTCGACCCTAAAAGCAAAATTGAGGCAAAGGGCGCTTCGTGCAGCCAGAAAGGCTCAGCCATCACTTTACGCTTTGAACTTCCAGGAAAAGGAACAGCTCTTGCAGAAATAAGTCCGCATGCATGAACGAAGATTAAAGAATAATGGCGACGCTTTGTCGTTTAATGTTGCGCCTGAAAGGCTGCGTCGAAAAACCGTGTGCGTCCATTTTCTGCACTTTTTTTAGCATTTCTGAAATTCGGTCTCTTACACCGTATTGGTACCTTACATACCCATGATGATGGCGCGGACGTCCGTGATGGTCGGAGACTCGAAGACTCGTTTCCCCAGCATGAAGTTGCCTGACGTAAAAACTTCCCTTCCGGTAAGATAGTACTGGATAACTTCATCGCGGTGGCTCGCAACGTCCGCCTCGGAGGCAAAGTTGAAGGTTTCCCACCTTGTGATGTCTGAGGTGCCTGAGGCGGAAACCATCGCCCACCTGATTTCTTGGTCGTTCTCGACGAACTCGATGTAGGAGAAGGCGAGAAGCGGGTCGCCTCGCCGGGTAAGCAAGTACCCTATTTTGTATTCGTCGCTGCCAAAAAAGTCGTTGCTTGAGGCGTCTATGGCGGCTTCTAGGGCTTGGAGGGTAGTCTCGTTTCCTTCGCAGTAGACCACCGCTCCGCTGTAAACCGTGACGTAGGCAACCTGTGCAGTCGAAGACACGTAGGGTTCCACCTGAAACATGGTGGCGCTTCCGTAAACTGTTGACGGAAGATTGCTGCCAAACAGCGTCCTGTTCACGTTGTAGGCGGTTGACGCGTTCACGCCGATGACGCTTATCGCGGAGCCATCGGAAGCCTCAACCTCCAACCCATAAACAGCGTCGCTTACATTAACCTCCAAATTCGCGTCTGTCACCGATAGAAGGGTTTCAGAAAGGAACAACCCCGAAAACCCAGCCAACTCTGGAATGTTTAGAAAGCGGAACCACAACGCGCCAGGCGCCACAAAGGACATCCAAGACTCGTGACTGAAGGAGGAGGGGGACGGAGTGACCATTTTTCCGCGTTCATTCCACAGAACGTAAACAGTGGAAGACACGAATATCACGATTAGGGCTAACGAGGCGATTGTCCGTTTGGTGAAACGGGGCTTCCTTTTTTTGGGAGGCATATTGCATCAATACATGCATGCAAGATATTTAAATATCGCCACGAACAACGATTTCCGAAGGCAATTGTTTAAAAAGTTTCTGTTGGATTTCGCCATAATGAACGTGGCGGTTTTCGCGCTTTCGTTTCTGGTAAGCCTTTACGGGAGAGATTTGACGGAATCTTTTGTGTTGGTTCTCTTCTTCGGAAGCGGGTTCGCGTTGATTCTGGGCGGGCTGTTTGGCTTCTTTTTCTCAAGCGCCTCATTTTTGGGCATCGTAGAGTTTTTCCGCAGAAGCAGCACTAAGGAAGTGAAGGAGATACCTAAAAAAACGGATAAATCGAAACCCAAAATCTCGGGTGGACAAAGGTTCGTGATACTCGGAACTGTGCTGCTGACAGAATCGTTGCTGTTGTCTTTCCTGTTGTTGTAGACAGCTAAACCTATTGTGCCGTGGAAAACTAAAGATTTAATAAAAAAAGAAGGGGGGAGATGATGTTTAGCTTATTTCTTTTTCATTCCCATAAAGACCGCGATTGCCAAGGCGACAATGGCTAAGCCAATTCCGCCGTAGGCGATCGTTGTCATGCTCGATAGCTGCGAATTCAAAGTCGTCAACTGGGTGTTCAAAGTGGTGACTTGGTTCGTCAACGATTGCGTAGCAGCAGTAATCTGGCTCTGAAGCGAGACTACTGATACATCAGTAGATTCTGTTGTCTGTGGTTCAACTGCTAACGTCAATCCCGAATACTGGAAGTCCGGTCCTGATGCAGAGCTTATTGCTGCGGTGTTCGCGCCTACTCCGGTCAATGTGACTCTCAAGTAGTAAGTTCCTGTCTGTGCAGGTGTGTAAAGCAGTTCATAGTAGCCACCAGTCGTTGTGACTGTCTGCGCGACAGGAGTCCAAGTGGCGTCGTCTGTGCTCATTTCGAGCAGGGCAACAATGCCACCCTCTTCCTGTGAAGCCACTGTGTCAGTGGCGAAGGTTCCTGTGACGACTATCGTCTGTCCGAGTAGATAGCTCGCTGTAGTCGTTGGAGGTGGCGGGGTGACACCAACATTGTAGCCAGCCATTGCTAAGAGCTCCTTAGCTGCATCTGGATCGTATTCTCTGGCCACGATATCTTCGTTGGCGTATGGGCTCACTGGGTTAACGTGGACTGCTCCAGGATCAGCAAGACCAGCAACGAGGTTGTCAATGATGAGCTGTCTAGGTATCAGATAATCAAAGGCTTGTCTAACGTATTTGGCTGCTAATGCTGCCTGAGTTGGGTCCTCTTGACCAAGCGGTGTATCCACACCTGTCCCCCATATTGGGTGCTGCATGTTGTAACCCAACTGTTGAAGTCCGGAGCCTGCGAGAAGATATGTTGCGGCAAAGTCCAAGTTTCCTGCAACGTAGTCATTCTGTAGCTGATAGTTCTGGTCGAGTATTTGGGCAACGCCGTTTCTGAGGTCTGCTATGGCTGAGTCTTTTCCAGCAACGTATTTGACGTAGTATGTCGTGACATCAAACAAACCTTGAGCTTCTAACGCAGTTTTGTTCCAGTAGTCGTCGAACTTCTCAAGCGTAGCAATTGCGTTTGTTGAATCGTAGCTCACGAAGACGTAAGGTCCTGAGCCAATGGGTCCACTGAAGGTTTGGCCATTGGAATCGTATGATCCGACTCCAGTGTCAAACGTGTGCGTCTTCCACTCAGAGAAGGGAATAGGCTCCAACACGTGCTTTGGTAAGATGGCGAGACCGTCACCTTCTGGGTGGAACGTGGCTGATGGCAATCCAGTTGTGCCAAAGTCAGCGATTGTTATTCTGACTGAGTATGGGTCAACTGCTGTGATGGTTGCTTTTCTTGTGTTTTCCGTGGTATCGTTCGCTGGGTAATAGCCAACGCCATTCGCGAGGTCAATGACCAGTCTCGTTGTTGTTCCGTTCAACCAATTGAAAGTGATGTCTTCACCTATGTAACCTGCAGTGAAGGCTGACTGTTGGGAAGCGGTCGCGGGATGAAGGTATCCAAGGTATGAGAACAGAATATCGTCAGCTGTGAGTTCTATACCGTCGTGGAACATAATGCCATGTCGTATCGTGTAATCGTAGATTCTTCCATCAGGCGATTTACTATATGCTGTGGCAATGTTAGGCACGTAAGCAAACTCACTATCCAAGCCGAACAGGCTGTCGAAGACTGGATTAAAGACCAAAGTGTCGTACCAAGAGTTAGATAATGGCGGATTAAGGTCCAGCAGTTCTCCAGTCGTGGATAAGACGACTTCAGTCATTCCCGAAAGGTACTGTGGAGTTGGTCCTATGTTGTCGAAAATCCATTCATAGCTGTTGAAGTTAAGGTCACTGTCTGCTGCCATTATAGCTTGCGTATAGAATATCTGCGAGGCTGGCAAATCGTCAAACTGGATTGCCTGCCAATCCTTAAAGGCAGCAATGCCAGCATCGTTGTATCCTTCCGACATGAAAGTATCAATGTCTGCGTCGCTTTCGCTGTTGTTCCACAAGT
This sequence comes from uncultured Candidatus Bathyarchaeia archaeon, assembly GCA_964600125.1. Classification (GTDB taxonomy): domain Archaea; phylum Thermoproteota; class Bathyarchaeia; order Bathyarchaeales; family DTEX01; genus JAGTRI01. Next base: position 2,981 of record CAZRIK010000026.1, on the reverse strand, counting down.
AATAGTTCGAGTTAGGCGGAGTGTTTATACTGTAGTAAATCTGGAAGGTGCCTGCATACGGAGCAACTGGCGAACCAGGGGTCCAGCCAATCAGCAGGGCGTCCCAGCCGCCTTCGTCCCAAGTTTTCCCGATTAATGATGTATCAGTGGGTGTAAGAATTCGGTCGTAAACTCCACCCCAGTCTAGGAAGACGACTCTAGCGTCGATTCCAACGGACTGGAACGAGTTGGCGATGATGAGCCCCCATTGTCGTCTCAATAAGTTTGCGCCACCTGGAGCAACAATGGTTATCTTGAACAGGTATTCGGTTTGTGCGTTCACAAGGGTCAGTGTATTTATTGTCAGTATTGGGGATGCTAGAACGATGAGCAATGCAATACAAATAGTCTCTTTTGGTTTCATTTATTTTTTTCTCCTAATTACCTTTTATAAGGCTGACCATAACTATTTTCATTCAATATTTATAAATTTATGGATAAAACATATAACGAATTTAAAAAAACGGCTTATTTGGCAGTCTTTGTTTACACTAATTATTGACCAGTAAACCAAATCATGATTACAAAAAAAAGGATTATTGATTATGAAGGAACTTTGACGAATAATGGCAAGAAACGTAATGGCTCTCATGAACCTTCTCAAGCAAAGGTTTCTCTTCGCTGCACTTGGGTGTTGCATATGGACACCTAGGATGGAATCGGCAACCAGATGGCGGGTTGATTGCGCTCGGCACCTCTCCAGGCAACAGAATAATCTTTGTCTTCCTTTTCGGGTCAGGGATGGGAACCGCTGAGATTAACGCTCTCGTGTATGGGTGAACGGGGTGGTCGAACAGTTCCTCAGAGGGAGCTGTTTCCACGAACTCACCGAGGTACATCACCAAAACTCTGCGAGAGATTTGTCTGACAGAACTTAGGTCGTGCGAAATGTAGAGGTACGACATGCCGAGCTTCTTTTGCAGGTCCATCAGCAGGTTGAGGATTTGTGCCCGAATAGAAACATCCAAAGAAGAGACAGGCTCATCCGCAATGATGAACTTCGGGTTCACGGCGATTGCCCTGGCGATACAGATTCTTTGCCTTTGCCCTCCGCTGAACTCGTGGGGGTAACGTTCAGCGTGGTATGGCTCTAAACCCACAAGACTTAGTAACTCGTAGACTTTGTTTTTCCACTCGTCCGATGGCACATGCCTGTGGATTTTGAAAGGCTCACTTACTATGTCGTAAACCGTCATTCTCGGATCTAAAGATGCGTAGGGCGACTGGAAAACCATCTGAATGGATCTTCTGAATGCAAGCTTCTCTTCTTTTTTGCCCTTCTCGAAAGTTGTTAGGATGTTCTCACCCTTGAACAGAATCTCGCCCTGCGTGGCTTTTTCTAGATAGATGATCAGCCTTCCCGTTGTTGTTTTTCCGCATCCGCTTTCTCCCACAAGCCCAACCGTCTCTCCTTCGTCAACTGTGAAGCTTATGTGGTCGACAGCGTGAACGCTTCCAACGACCTTCTTCAGCACTATACCCCTTGAATACACCGGGAAATATTTTACGAGGTCCTTTATTTCAAGAAGCGGCGTCATTACGGTCGCCCTCCTCTATTCAGTTCTTTCCACCTATGGCAGGACACTAGGTGCCCATTTCCAACATCTTCTACCGGAGGTATCTTCTCGCTGCAGACGCTTTGGGCGTATTGGCACCTCGGATGGAACTTGCATCCTGTTGGAGGATTAATCAGGTTCGGAATGTTACCGGGGATATAGATGAGGGCTTTGGTCTGGTCCAAACGTGGAACTGCCCTAAGAAGCGCTTCAGTGTAGGGGTGTGGCTCTTCAAAGATCGTTTCAGTCGAGCCGATCTCCATAACGTTGCCTGCATAGAGGACGACTATCCACTTGCACATGTCAGCAATTATGCCCATGTCGTGGGTGATCATGACAAGGGTCATCCCGATGTTCTTTTGGAGGTCCTTCAACAAAGTGAGTATCTGAGCCTGAATTGTGACATCGAGGTTCGTCGTCGGCTCGTCAGCGAAAAGAAGCTGAGGATTCAACAAAAGCGCCCTCGCAATGCAAATCCTCTGTTTCATGCCGCCACTAAATTGATGGGGGTAACTGCGAACAGCCTCTTCTGGGTCAGGCAGGTTGACAAGTTTCAAGGTTTTAATGACCCATTCGATGGCTTCGTCCTTTTTTACCTTTTTGTGTTGAACCACTATGTCTCCAAGTTGGGTTCCTATGTTGAAAAGGGGATTAAGCGAACTCGTGGGGTCCTGAAAAATCAGAGAAGTTTTCTTGCCCCTGAACTCGCGCATCTCGTCCTCTTTCTTCGTCAGCCAATCTTCGCCTTCGTAAAGCACTTTTCCGCCTACGATTCTTCCGGGTTTCGGGACTATCCTGAGAACTGATTGCGCGGTCACAGATTTGCCGCTGCCGCTTTCTCCTACGAGGCCTAGGGTTGTTCCCTTCGTGACCGAGAAGGAGACATCATCAACGGCTTTCACCACTCCAGCTTCCGTGAAGAAGTAAGTCTTGAGATTCTCAACGTCCAAAAGTCCCATCTTCAGTTACTCCCTGAGCCGCGGATTCATCGCGTCCGAAAGTGCATCGCCAACAAGGTTAAACGCCAGAACCGTCAAAAACACGGCAAGACCCGGAAAGACTTCGGTCCACCAGGCATAGCTCATGTCATTAAAATTTTCTTGCAGAAGGCGTCCCCACGTGACTGTGTTGGGGTCACCGAATCCCAAGAAGCTCACGCCGGCTTCCACGAGGATAGCTGAAGCCATCGTAAGCGTTGCCAGAACAATTATTTGCGGAAGAACATTCGGTAGAATGTGGCGGAACATTATCCATCTGGAGCTTGCGCCCAAACTTTTAGCAGCCTGAATGTATTCAAACTCCTTCTGTCTCAGCGTTTCGCCTCTTATTATTCGGGCGTTTCCAGCCCAACCGAACGCAGCTACGATAAAGACGATTATGGTCAAG